>CAKZZK010000345.1 GCA_937885235.1 uncultured Treponema sp. | reverse complement strand
TGTAAATGTAAATGTAAATGTTTAAAAAGAGGGGCGCAAATTGCGCCGCCTCCCCGCTTTCGGCAATTTCTAAAAAAAATTTAGTGACTTTTTTAAAAAGTGCTTGACAGTACTCTTGGAAGAAAATTTACTTTTTTTGGGCAAAATACACTAGTATCCATAAAAATCTACCTGCGGAAACTATAGCATAAGTCCGTAAAGAATTCTAGCGGTAATAACAAATATAACAGAAAAAACGACGTATTAGTCATAACTGCCTGATACGCCGTTTTTGCCCTCCCGCTATGATGCGATCATTCCCTCCAGCGTCTCAAAGAGCATATCGGGCTGAATGGGTTTTGACAGATGAGCGTTCAGACCTGCCTGCAGGCTTCGCTGCACGTCTTCGTCAAAGGCGTTTGCGGTGAGCGCGATAATCGGCACCGTCTTTGCATCGGCACGGTCGAGCTTTCTGATGGCGGCGGTGGCTTCAAGGCCATCCATCTCTGGCATACGCATATCCATTAAAATTGCATCGTAGTAGCCTTCCTCATGGGAAGCAAACATCTCCACCGCGATTTTTCCGTTCTCAGCGTGGTCAGCCTGTATTTCCCTCATGGAAAGCACTTCCATCATGATCTCGGCATTCAGTTCCATATCTTCGGCAAACAGAACCCGCCTGCCTTTCAAATCCGCCTTCTTTTTCTCTGTAGCTGTGTCGGACTGCTTCTTTTTAAGTGCTTTTTTGAATTCGTCCAGCAAGGCTCCGCTGAAAATCGGCTTTGCGATAAAGCTGTCAACGCCTGCCGCAAGCGCTTCTTCCAGAATATCACCCCAATCGTATGAGGTAAGGATGATGACCGCGCTTTCGTCTCCAGTTTCGGCGCGAATCTGCCTGGTGGTTTCAACACCATCCATCTCAGGCATTTTCCAGTCCACAATGATGAGGTTATACGGCTCACGACGGGCAAAACGCAGCTTTGCCATTTCGACTGCCTCTTTTCCAGAAAGCGCCGTCTCTGCCGTGATTCCAGCGTTTTCAAGCACCAGCTTTGCGTGCTTTACGGCAACTTCGTCATCATCAATAATAAGCACGCTCAGTTCATTCGGGTGAATTTCAATTTTGCCGTCATTTTCGTCCGCTTTGCGAAGAGAATCCTGCAGGGTTATAGAAACGGTGAACGTCGTGCCCTTGCCTTTCTCGCTTTCCACAATGATTTTTCCATTCATCATCTCCACGATACTCTTGGTGATAGCCATGCCCAGCCCCGAGCTTCCATATTTGTTGCTCGCCCTTGAGTCCTCCTGGCTGAATGTGTCAAAAACCTTTGGAAGATACTCCTTGCTCATACCTATTCCCGTGTCGGAAATGATAAATCGGAGCGAGGACTTTTTATCGAAAGATGCCGTCTTTTCAACGCTCAGGCTTACGCTGCCGCCCTGCGGGGTAAACTTTACCGCGTTTCCGAGGATGTTTATGAGCACCTGGCGGATCTTCATATCATCACCGATGTAATAGTCATCAAGGTTTTCGCTTGTACGGCAAGTATATGTAAGTCCTTTCTCTTCGCACTGTCCGTTGAAGATTGTGTTTACCTGCGCGAGGAGCTTTGAGAACTGGAATTCCTCGTTCTTTATGACCATGCGCCCTGATTCAATGCGGCTCATGTCAAGGATGTCATTTATGAGGCTCAAAAGGTGCTCGGCGGAGCTGCCTATTTTCTGCAGGTAGTCGCGCGTTTTGTCCGAAAGATCCGGCTCATGCAGGGCAAGACCGTCCAGTCCGATAATCGCATTCATAGGAGTGCGGATTTCATGGCTCATATTGGAAAGGAAGGTCGTCTTTGCCTTGCTTGCTTCCTCCGCAGCCTTGAGCGCATCGGACAGCGCCTGATTTTTTGCAAGCGAGTCGCGCATCTCCTCGTCTATGTTCGTAAAGCCCATGCCGACAATGTGAACCTTCCCGTCCGCCTGCTCATCTTCTTTTCTTACGCTCGCTATCCGAAGCATTTCGTAGCTTTCTTTGCCTTTGTGGGAAACAAGATAGCGGATAGAGATAATGGCGTTTTTTTCCAGCGCAGAGGAGATTGCCTCCGGCTCAATAAATGCAAGGAACTTATCCCGGTAATCCTCTGCGACATATTTTCGGGCATAGTCGCTGGTAAAATCGTGGAATGAAAAATGCTCCCCTTCCCGGAACACAGCCTCGGCAGCATTTGCCGTGCGGTAGCAGATGCCGTCATCGCTGTCCAAGTCCACATAGTAGACGCTGCGGTAGTCAGAGGCAAGGGCGGTAATCATATTGTCCTGCTCGCTCCGCTTGCGTTCCTGCCGCACAATCTGCTGCTGGAGCGCAAGCTGTTCTTCCAATTCTTCCTGCTTTATGCGGTTTTCCGCCTCAGATACCTCTTTTTCAAGCGTCAGCTTTGCGTTCTGCCGGTTCTGTATGAAGAGGAAGGCAAAGGTGCCTACAAGCACTATTGCAACAACAAGCGAAAGCATTGCGCTCCGGAAAATAATGCCGCTCGAAATCGTGCTTATTTGCTCTGAAATGACACTCTCCCTGATGAGATACGTGAGCATCCAGTCCGTATTGTGGACGGGAATATAGTACATAGTCTCGCGTATGTTGCTGTAAACAAAGGAAACCACTCCCTCGTTCCGCAGGGAAAAATCATTTTTCATCGCATCAAGGGAAAAACCTTTCTCAAATTTGGCATTTTCAAGGGCAGCCAGAAGGTTATCCTCTCCGGCAAGTCCGCCCAGCACCGTATTTGCAAGCGAAAATCCATCTTTTGTGTAGATGTTGCAGAACGTCGTGTTGTTTGCGCCGGACTGCGTGGAAAGAGACACAACGTCAAGCATCCTTCCCATGTCTATTTCCATAAAACAGGCGATGAGTGTCTGGCCATTGAATGAAAGCCTGTCAACGGGCACTGCCACGATGAGTTTTTTATGCTCTGTATTCTGGTTCTTGATGGAGATTTCAGGGGAAGAAAGCGTATTATAGTCGAACTTATAGAGGTCTATGTCTGTCCGTGTTCCGCGTGATGTATAAATCAGACCGTTTGTATCAACAAAGGCGAATTTTTCAAGACCGTAGAGCTGCTTCATCTTTGCCTGATAGGCTTGCAGCTTTTCTGCGCTTGAAAGATCTTCCTTCTCCATAAGACCCAGCGCAATGTCCATATCGTTTATGTAGTCAGAAAGCGTAGAGGCAACAACCTGCTCGCGGCGGCTTGCAAGCTCGTCAAGATACAGCAGGCTTACATTGCGCACCGCCTGCTCGCTGTCCCTGCTGGAACTGCGTCCAGTCCAAATCGTTCCACCCACAAGGATTATCGCAACGACAAGTCCTCCTAAAAAGGGAATTTTCCAGCCCAAACGCTTTTTTTCTTCCATAAAAGAGTGAAATCCTCCGTGCAAAGCAGTAATATCAAGGCAGTATATCACGGAATGAAAAAACTGGGAAGGGTGATTTTTGCTTCCCCGTTGTCAAAAATAGCCTTTTCCGCTATAGTGACCATCATGACATACACAGAGCTTACCATGCCTGAAGCGGGGAACCGCGTGGTGGTCGGACTGTCCGGCGGGGTGGATTCAGCGATGACGGCACTGCTGCTCAAGGAGAGGGGCTGCAAGGTGACGGGGGTAACGATGTCCCTCTGGAACGAAGGGGATTTTCCTGACATTCCCGCCACGGCGCATCTGCACGACAGCTGCTATGGTCCCGGAGAAGCTGCGGATATAGAAGACTGCACTGATTTTTGCCGCAAGGCGGACATCCCATATCATGTTATCGACGTGAAAGAGACATACCGGAGGGAAGTGCTCGATTATTTCAAGGCAGAATACCGCGCGGGCAGAACACCCAATCCCTGCATCCGCTGCAACCGCTTTGTCAAATTCGGGGCACTGCTCGCGGGAATCAAGGCACTGGATATAGAATATGATTATTTCTGCACGGGGCACTATGCCAAAGTGGTGCGCGGCGAAGAAAGCCTGCGTTTCCTCTATGGCGACGGAGCCTCTGCGGCGGAAGCAGGGCTTTCCCGTCCGGCACAGATAGCCTGCGCAATGGATGCGACGAAGGATCAGGCGTACTTTCTCTACCGCATTCCTTCCTCCGTGCTTGAAAAAGTGCGTTTCCCCCTTTCCGGCCGTACAAAGAAAGAAGTCTTTGCCATGGCGAGGGAGCGAGGGCTGAAAGCAGCGGAACGGGCTGAAAGCCAGGACTTCATTCCCTCCGAATATATGGATTACCTCTTTGCCGACAAGCCTTCCATTCCCGGCGACTTCATCGATATGGACGGGCATATACTCGGAAAGCATCGGGGCATAGAACACTACACAATCGGACAAAGGCGCGGACTGGGCATCAGCGCAAAGGAAGCCCTCTACGTGGCTGCCATCGACAAGGAGAAAAATCTGGTTGTGCTTGGAACGGACAAGGATTTGCTCTGCGAGGGGCTCATAGCGGAAGACCTTGCATGGCCTGCGGACTACGACCCGAACTGTGCCTTTGACGCTCTGGTGAAAATCCGCCTTGCCGCACGTCCCGTGCCCGCCCATCTGGAACCGTGCGGAAACGGACAGTACCGCGTGTGCTTTGCAGAGCGACAGCGGGCTGTGGCGCCGGGACAATCCGTCGTGTTCTACCGTGACGGCGTAACGAGCGGCGGCGGCATCATTGCAAAATCATTCTAAGCTTGAAATCGTGCGCACAACGCGGAAACTGCAGCCGTGCTCCCATTCTGACATACACAGGGGAAAGCCGCTCATGCGGAAGCTCACGACACAGTTTTCTCCTTCCTGAACGTCAGGCTCGTCACCTACGCCATCCCCCTTGTTCTTGCCAAAACCATAGGCGCTGCCCCCGCGATATACGCGGCTGCTTCCCGTCTCAGGTCCTTTAGGGTTCTCGGAGGGACTTTGGGCATAGTAGTTTTCGTCATAGAAATCCCAACACCATTCCCATTCGTTGCCGCTCATATCGTAGAGCCCCAGTCCGTTGGGCTGCTTCTGCGCCACGGGCTGCACGGCGCCACCGCTGTTTTTAAAGTACCATGCAACATCACCAGCGCTGTCGCTCCCTGCGTACACAAATGGCTGCTGATTTTTTCCACCCCGCGCGGCAAATTCCCATTCCGCTTCCGTGGGCAAACGGTAGCCATCCGCGGAAAAATCGCAGACGACAGGTTCGCAGACAAAGGGAAAATCAAGCTCTTCATCAAAATAGCATAGCTCTTGCGGCCATTCATCAGGATTTGCCTTGCCCTGTATATAATAGCAGGGCTTGAAGCCATCCGCTATGCTGAGTCTATTGCAGAATTCCACCGCGTCATACCAACTGGCTTCCTGATAGGGAATGTCATCTCCGCTGATACCCGAAATTCCGTAGGCAAACCGTGACATCACCGCGCGGAACTGTCCCTCAGTCACTTCTGTCTTCTGCATCCAGAAGCCGTCCACTTTTACGCGGTGGACAGGCATACGGTCTTCTTGACCATCACCCATCTCAAAAGTGCCTCCCGCCACGCTGACGAGCTGCCCATACATTACACTGCCTTCGGGTACGTCAGGCTCGATTTCCACTAAAGCCTCTGCTGAGGACTCGGCAGCCTCGGTATTTTCTTCTATATCCGTGGAAAGTTCTTCTTCAGGCTCTTCCGTAACGGGAGGCATCTGCGTGTTCTCTGCCAGTATGGCGGCATCTTCCTCTCCGCCCACATCCGCACCCCCCGCAGGCGCATCTTTGCGGCAGGAAATGCACAGGAGACATAGTATGGCAACAAAACAAGGACAAAGCTTTGCGGAAAGGGGAATATGGAAACTCATGTGGTTATGGTATCACACTTTTTTCCCATTGGGAAGCCCTGAGCAACGCAAGCAGCAGTAATCAGGGCTTTCATAGTCTTTTGTATGCAGCGTTTTACTGATATATCAAATAAGGCTTAGCCTCGTATAGATCGGAAGAGCACACGTCTGAACTCCAGTCACGGCTA
>CAKZZK010000344.1 GCA_937885235.1 uncultured Treponema sp. | reverse complement strand
CCGTTCTGGCAGCATTGGAGACCTGCGGCGGCATCTTTTTGCGTGATGGCTATGTCTGCGGGGGGACGGCGGCAATCCTCGCCACAAACTACGGCGAAAGCATCAGAGCCCTGTTTGCGGATCCGCCGAAAGCGATGATGAACAGGCAGAGCAGCAGGGCTCTGGCTTTCCTGCCGCCAGAGTTGCGGAAAGAAGAGGAAAACACAGTGGGCGTGTTTGTGCTTCCGTGCTTTGACCGCAGCTCCGCCCCCCTCCTGCTTGAAAGCGGGGATATGTTTGCCGCGGTTACAGATAAGCCCGGTGTGGCTGAGTTCCTGAGCTTTCTGACAAGCTGGGAAGCCTGTGCTCCCCAGGCGCGGAGGGGAGGATCGGTGTTTCCGCACAGGACGCAAAACTTTGCCGATTACCGCAGCAGCGTGGAACGCGAGATGGCACAAATTCTGTCAGAGGCAGAAGTCGTCCGCTTCGCACCTGCGGAACTTATGCCCTCGGAAGTGGGCACAGCGAGCTTTCGCCAGGGAATGCTTGACTACGTGGCGGGAAGGCTTTCCGCAGAGGACTGCCTCAAGGCTATAGACGAGTCTTGGGCACGAATTGCCAAAGGACAGCCCTGAAATCAGGGCTTTACCATATAATTTGTACGGAGGTACTATGTATAAGAAACAGCTTCAGAACAATATGGCTGAACTGACGGCGCGGCTATACGAGCTGTATGGCCGACAATGGAACTTTTATGATATTTTGGACCGCCTGCAAAAGATAATGCACAAGGCCTCAAATGAGCGCAAAGGCTACCTGAAGCAAGCCGATGAAGAGGCTGTCGCCTCCGGCACGGAAGGCAAGGGGTACTGGTATCTGCGTCAGGATGCGGTGGGCATGATGCTGTATGTGGATCTGTTCGCCGGAGACCTGCAGGGGCTTGTTAAGAAGATTCCGTACCTGAAGGAGCTGGGCATAAACTACGTGCACCTTATGCCGCTCTTTGACTGCCCCAAAGAAGAAAATGACGGCGGCTATGCCATCAGCTCCTACCGCAAGGTACAGCCCCGCCTTGGCACTATTGAGGATCTGACCTTCGTCGCCGAAGAATTCCACAAAAACGGTATCCGTCTGGTGCTTGACTTTGTGTTTAACCACACGAGCGATGAGCACGAATGGGCTGTACAGGCAAAGGCAGGGGACGAGAAATATAAAAATTTCTACTATATGTACAAGGACAAGGCAGAAGTTGACACCTGGAACGCCACCCTGCGCGAGATATTCCCCACTGTGCGCCGCGGCTCCTTTACCTACTTGGAACAGCAGCAGGAATGGGTGTGGACCACGTTCAACTCATTCCAGTGGGATTTGAATTATTCAAACCCCGAAGTATTCCTTGCCATGTGCGAAGAGATGCTTTCCATTGCAAATCTCGGCGTTGACGTGCTCCGCCTCGACGCGCTTGCTTTTGTATGGAAAGAAAAAGGCACAGTCTGCGAGAGCCTGCCCAAGGCGCACACTCTCATACAGGCGTTCCAGTATGTGGCGCGCATAGCCTGCCCCTCTTTGCAGTTCAAAAGCGAAGCCATAGTCCATCCCGATCAGGTGATACAGTATATCAACAGAGGCGAATGCTCTTTAAGCTACAACCCCTTGCAGATGGCGCTCTTCTGGTCAACGCTTGCCACCCGCGACACAAGGCTCCTTACCCTCTCCCTCAAAAAGCGCTGGTATATTCCCGCTGACTGCGCATGGATTAACTATATCCGCTGCCACGATGATATTGGCTGGACATTCAGCGATGAAGACAGCGCAAGCCTCGGCATAAACGGCTACGACCACCGCAAATTCCTGAACCGCTTCTTTACCTCCCGCTTTGAGGGAAGCTTTGCGCGCGGCGAGCCCTTCCAACTCAATCCTACGACAGGCGACTGCCGCATCTGCGGTACGATGGCAAGCCTTTCGGGTCTGGAACAGGCGGAGGATTCCGGCAACAGCCTTTGGCGCGATATGGCAGTGGCAAGGATGAAGATGATGTACGCAGTGCTCTTTGCGCTGCCGGGCATTCCCCTGCTCTATGCGGGGGACGAGCGCGCCGTCTTTAATGACTATACTTACCGCAATGATGTCCACAAGAAAGAGGATTCCCGCTGGGTGCACCGCATAAAGGCGGACTGGGATTTTTCAAAGGAGTGCGAGTCCCAGAAAGATTTCGCCTCGTATCTCAAGAAGCTCATTGCCCTTCGCGCCCAGGAGGCGTTGCTCGGCGGCAACGATATATTCTTCTATGATGTGCAGGACAGCCATGTATTTGCATTCCGCCGCGGCACCATCCACGTGGTTGCAAACTTCTCGGAAGAAGAGGCAAGCTTCTCTATTGACGCTTGGTCTCACGACAGCACGGACGTGCTCAGCGGCACCGTCTATGAAAACCACCGCCCGCAGGAGCTTGCCCCTTACGAGGTGCGCTGGCTTAAAGAAAACATTTAGCTTATAAAAAGGAAGGTTGATTTATGGCAAAGAAGTATGATGTAACGGCTCTGGGGGAAATCCTCATTGATTTTACGTTTGCAGGAAAAAACGCTGACGGAAAAAACGTCTATGAAGAAAATCCCGGCGGGGCACCGGCAAACTGCGTGGCAGCAGTGAGCAAGCTTGGCGGAAAAGGCGCCTTCATCGGTATGACGGGGCGCGACAGCTTTGGCGAGGACGTGCGCAAAGTATTGCAGTCCATCAATGTGGACACAAGCGGTATGCGCTACACGGACAAACAGCACACAACGCTTGCCTTTGTGAGCCTTGCCCCCTCGGGAGAGCGAACCTTCTCCTTCTGCCGCAATCCCGGCGCGGACACGCAGCTGACAGCCAGCGACCTTGATGCTTCTCAGCTGTCAGATACGACATTCCTTCACGTGGGCTCACTGTCGCTCACCGATGAGCCGTCAAAGACTGCGGAACTTGCCGCTATCGATACGGTAAAAAAGGCGGGCGGCTATATTTCCTATGACCCCAACTGGCGTGCCAACCTCTGGCACGGCAGGACTGATGCCATAGACCTGATGAAGAGCATCTTCCGCTTTGCGGATATGGTCAAGGTCTCCGAGGAAGAGCTTGCCCTGCTGTACGGCAAGGATATTTCTTATGCTGACGGCGCAAAAGAAATCCTTGCAAACGGCGCAAAACTTGTCCTTGTGACGCTCGGCTCCAAGGGGGTGTTCTATGCCTCCGCGGACAATATCAGCGGAACGCTTTCGGTGCCTGACGTAAAGGTGGTCGATACCACAGGTGCAGGCGACAGCTTTACTGGCGGACTTCTGTACCGCCTTACAAGGCGTGAAAAGCCCTTTACCTTCACCAAGGCAGAGATAGAGCAGGACATAGCCTTTGCCAATGCCGTTGCCTCCCTCTGCGTCACCAAACGCGGCGCCATTCCCGCCCTGCCCCTGCTTGAAGACGTAAAAGCCTTTATGCAAGAGCATAATATGTAGGCAAGCATTTCTGAAAACAGGATGACTCTGAAACCCATTTGGGATTTCAGAGTTGCCCTGCTCTTTTCCAAGTTACTTTATTCCGATATACTATATAAATATGAAGAAAATAATCATTGCGTCCACCAACAGCGCAGTTATTGAAACTGTACAAAAAGCCTGCAAACTCTACCCCGCATTTTTCAGCTGCGACACAGTTGGCAGCACAAAGACCGCCATCAACTACATAAACTACGAGCTGCCAGAAATCAAAGTGCTGGACTACACCTCCAAAGAGATTGACTGCGGCAAAATCCTTGAAAACATCAATGGCGACTCATGGCTGCACCACGGCGGTGTCATTGCTGTCTGTCAGGATGAAGACCATGTAAAGCTCTTGGAATACATCAAGGATGACAACCTTCTGAGCATCATGGCGGTGGACGATTTTGAACGCAACTTCAAGCACCTTCTGCAGATCCTCTTTAAAAACCAGCAGTTTTTCTATACGCGCGGAATGCAGGAAATCATCGGACAGGAGGAAGGCTCCTTCGTCTGCGACAACAGCCCCCTCGATATCCGCTTTTACACGAATTTCCTTGTAAACTACCTCTACAACACCAACCGCATCTCCGACGACGACCGGATGAGCCTGCAAATGACCTTCATGGAGCTGCTGATGAACGCCGTGGAGCACGGCAATCTGAACATCAGCTATGAAGAAAAAACGGAATGGCTTAAAAACGGCGGGGATATGATTTCCCTCATTGAAAAGCGCTCGCAGGAGCCGCAGTACCGCGACAAAAAAATCCACATCTCCTACATCATCCGCAAACAGGCATCTGCATTCCGCATCAAGGACGAGGGCAACGGCTTTGACTGGCGCAAGTACCTGCAACGTCAGGCAGAGGACACTGAAATGCACGGGCGGGGCATCTCCCTGAGCAACCACAGCGTCAAAAAGCTCACCTACAACGAAAAGGGCAATCAGGTGACTTTCTCCATTGCGAATAAAGTAAACAGCACGAACTCCGTGCCGTCCATAATGAAGTCCTTTGATACTATCTCTTACAGCAACAAGCAGATAGTTTGTAAGCAGGACGAGTCCTCGAACGACCTCTTCTTCATCGTTTCCGGACAGTTCGCCGTCTATGTCAACCAGAAGTTTTCCTCTATGCTCACGCCGAACGACATATTCATCGGCGAAATGGCGTTCCTGCTCAATGACCGCCGCACGGCTACCGTTGTAGCGGTGGGAGACTGCAAAGTCATCAAGGTATCAAAGACTGATTTCCTCTCGCTCATCCGCAACAATCCCCACTATGCCATCTTCCTGAGCAAGATGCTGGCACAGCGGCTCGTGCTGCAGGCGCAAAACACCTACATCTTCCAGCTGCGCTTGGAAGAAATGCAGGCACTGATCAAGCAGAAGGACATCTCCCCGCAGAAGCTGCCGCTCTAGGGATAGCGCTATGTCTCTGAACTGCAATGAACTGAACGTCATCCTCTCCGAGCTTGACCTGCCGGGTTCTTTCATACAGGAAATCGTGCAGCCCGCTTACGACTTCCTTGCACTGCGCACGATAAAGCACGGAGAGCTTCGCAACATCGTCATCTGCACGGGGGCAAATGCCTGCCGCATCAACGAGACGAAATCCCGCATCACCAAAAACGAAAAGCCCCTGCGCTTTCACGAATTCCTGCGCTCCCACGTGCAGGGCATGAGAATCAATTCCTGCTCCCAGATTGGGCTTGACCGCATCGTCAAGATGGATGTGTCAACGTGGCAGCAGAAGTACTACATATATATCAGGCTCTGGTCTGGCGCGGCAAACGTCATCGTCACCGATGAGGGTGGCACTATTCTTGACTGCATGTACCGCCGTCCCAAGCGAAAAGAGGTGACGGGAGAGACATTTATAATAGAAGAAAGATTGCCGACTGAGGAAGAGAAAGCCCGCGCGGCAGAAAAATTCCCCGTCCGCAGCTTTGAGGGAGAAGCTTTTGAAGGGCTTTCCTTTAACCGCAAGATAGACATCTTTTACACCGAGCACGCGGCGACGCTTTCGCGCGAAAGCCTTCTGGCGCAGGCGGAAAAATGGTACAAGATCGGAAGAGCGTCGTGTAGGGAAAGAGTGTAGATCTCGGTGGT
>CAKZZK010000343.1 GCA_937885235.1 uncultured Treponema sp. | reverse complement strand
AAAAGTCCCTAAATTTTTAGGTGCTTAACTTGACAAAATCGCTTACGAATGACAGAAAAATGTACCAAAACCAACCACTTCTTCATTCCAACCCTAAAGTACAATTCATTTTTTCAGTAGCCTTTACTTGCAGGACTGAAACTTGCATACACAAATACTTGTAATACAAGCATTTGACGTGCCTATAGGACGGGTGTGCAAGCAGCTGTGTAAACAAGGAAACTCTGAGAAGTTCCGCACCAAGGGGGAACCGTCATGCGCTACAGACGACCCTACGTATTATTCAAGAAGAAGCTCCTCTCAGGAACAAAAATCTGGTACTTCTACATCTACGACGCGAACAACGTCAGGCATCAGTTCAGCACGGGCTCGAAAACAAGAGCCGAGGCTGAGATCTACTGCATGGAGCTGTATAGGAACGGCACCATTGCTGCAGCCGGGCAGAGTACGTGGAGCAGCCACATTTTCCCGAACCAGACAAATCCGGCGCAGACCGTACAGGAAGCGTCCTCCCCGACGTTCAGCGAATATACAAAGGACTGGTATGTATACGACAAGTGCCCGTACATACAGCAGAAGCTCCTGCGCGGGTTCAACATCACGCGGGGCTACGCGGACTCATGCCGCAACACGCTCGAACGGTACATCACGCCGTTCTTCGGGAAGTACCGCCTCGAAAAGATAGATGCCGCTCTGGTCAATTCGTGGGTGCTCGAAATGAAGAAGAAGGGCCAGCTCCAGAACTCCTCGATAAACCGCATCATCAAAGTCCTCAAGGTAATCCTCTCCGACGCATATCGGAAGGGCGACATCCAGACGGACATCGCAAAGCGCGTCCTGCTTCTGAAAGGCGACTCCAAGACGCACGGCATCCTCACGAAGGAAGAAGCAGAAAGACTCCTCAACCCAAAGACGGTAAGGACAGTCTGGAACGGCAGCCGCATCCACTACGCGATGAACCTGCTGGCAAGCAAGACGGGGATGCGTATCGGGGAAATCATCGCGCTCAGGAGGCAGTGCGTGTTCCGCGACCACATACTCGTCGCCCACAACTGGGACAACAAGTACGGGCTCAAGGAGACGAAGAACCACAAGAGCCGTGAGGTGCCCGTCTCTGAGGACGTATACAGGCTCCTTTCCGATTTGTCAAAGGACAATACCGCAGGTGACTTCATTTTCTCCGAGAACGGCGGGAAGAGTCCCGTCCAGCGGGCATCTGCGGGACAGATGCTCCGATCCGCCCTGCGGAACATCGGAATCGGTGAGGAGGAGCGCAGGAAGCGGTTCCTGTCGTTCCACAGCTGGAGGCATTACGTGAACACGCTGCTCATAGCTGGCGGCGTTCCGAAGACCATCGTGCAGAGCATAATCGGGCACGTGAACGACGATGCGATGACCGAGCACTATACGCACGTTAGGCTGGAGGACACGAAGCAGGCACTGAATTTCCTCTAGGCGCGTCAAGACCTGTCACTGCATCCATAGTATGATATACTGATCAGGAGCGGTTCAGCCAGTTCCGAAACAGAGATTTCTGGCCGGCTGAACCGCGGCAGGAGGATTTCGATGGAAGGAAAATACAAGGCACCGTACCGCAGGATGTTCAGAATAGACGAGCTCATACGCGGGGAGCGGTGCCCGTCAGCTGCACAGATAGCGGAGAAGCTGGGCGTGTCCAAGCGGACAATACTGCGGGACCTGAACTACATGGAGACGGAGCTTTCCGCGCCGATTGTGTACGACGAGGAGCAGAACGGCTACCGCTACAC
Organism: uncultured Treponema sp.; assembly: GCA_937885235.1. Lineage (GTDB taxonomy): Bacteria > Spirochaetota > Spirochaetia > Treponematales > Treponemataceae > Treponema_D. Next base: position 2,675 of record CAKZZK010000343.1, on the reverse strand, counting down.
GAACCCGCGCTTCGCGCTCTCGGACCTCGTGTTCACCGACGACGACCTCTCGGTGCTGCTCCTCTCCGAGCGGCTTCTGGAGTCGCTGTTCGCGGGGACGTTCTACAGGACGAAGGTGCGGGACACCTTCAAGGCAATCCTTGACCATGCGAACAATATGCCACGCATAACACGGCACATCGTGCGGGAGAACATCCAGGTCGCCCTCTCCGGCTCGGGTGACTTCAGCCTTGCAGAAAAACTGCTGGAGGCTATGGACGGGCGGCTGTGCGCGCTCTGCGCGAAGGCTGACGGAACGGAAATCCTTTTGCGCCCGGTCAGGCTCATCTATGCATGGGAGGTATGGCACCTGCTCTCCATACCGGAGGGCTACAGGGACAACCGCGACTTTATGCTCAACCGCCTTTCTGACTTCACGGGGATAAGGGTGCAGGGCAAGGGCGCGGGGAGAGCCATACCCGACGTCATCCCGAACGTGGAGGAATGGGAGTCCCCCGACTGCGGGCGCGGCTCATACGTGGAGAAGGGCGGAAAAAACGGCGACCTGCTCCACATACTCTTTCCCGGGCGGAGCGACTGTTTCCATTTGATTTACCGCAGGAACGCGGACGGCTCGATTTCTTTCGTCGAGAATTTCCTGTCCATGATGGGCGGGCATGTCATGGAGGTCATCCTTGACGGACTTGACGGAAAAGCACATCCGGAGATTCCGGCGCAGGAGATATAGCTTATCCTGTCGCTACAGTGCTTTTGCATTTGAGAAGGGCATATTTCTCTCCGCTTACTCTGTCAAATAAGATGCCCATGCAGGCAAAAAGAAAGGGGGTGCGGATTTCTTTCCGCCCCCCACTGTCTCAGCAGCCCAGTACCGCCGACAGCCTTCCGCACTGCTCTATGATGCCGTCCTCCCGTGCGGCGAACGGCGCGGAATAGACCTGCAGGAGGCTTTCAAGCGCGAGCCGCGTCACCTCATCGTTGCCTGACTCCATCGCCCTGTCGATGAGCGCGAAATAACCGTCATACAACCTGTTCCGCTCCCCGTAGCGGTGGCTCAGGTAACTCACCATCACATCGCGCCTCTCGTGGAGCATCGCGCGGACGGCATCTCTTTTCGCGCGGACTGCCTCACGTTCCGCAGCACCACGGCTCAGGGCATCGATGCATTCCACCAAGCTCCCGATTGCCGGGGCCACAAGGCTTCCGCCCATTTCACCGGACGGAACGGGAACAATCATATTCTCCTTCATCACCATTCCTCCCGCATAAGTTTCTGGAAATACCGCTCCGTGCTGTCGATGAGCGTTCCGTCCGTCCGGCAGATTTCAGCCTCCATCGCCTTTTTGAGCGCGACAGCGAGCGTCATCGTCCTGTCAAAGAGTGTGTCCGCCTCCTCGTCGGAAAGGACATTCCCGGCATCGCCAGCCTCGGGAATCTTCGCAAGGCAGTCGGAAAGTTTTTCCGAGAGGAACTGCGTGACCTTCATTCCCTCCATAATCCGCTTTCGGAGCGCGCGGCACAGTTCAGTCTTAGCCGCAATCTTCTCGCACTCGATTTCAACCGTACCCGCGAATCTCTCCGACTCAACGAGCATACGGCTTCCGCGCTTTGCGATTCCGAGCATCGTAGGGAGCAGGTGCGGAACGAACGAGAGAGAGGCGGCACCAGATCCGAACACGCCAGAGTTCTGCAATATCCCCGACATGACAGGCTCGATGCCCGCCGAACGGACGAGGCTCGGAAACGGAGTCTCGCCCTCAAAATGCTTCTCGAACCGTTCGATGTCCTTCGCAAGGATTTTCGCGGTGCAGGCGTTCATCAAGACAGCCGTGCTTCGTTCGGGAGCATCCCGCACGGCAATGACGGCATTTTTAAGAAGCCCCGAATAAATCCGCTTCTTCATTCTGCCGAACTCCTCAGCCTTGCGTTGTGTTCTCTTGGCTTCCGCACGGAGTTTCTCGCTTTCAATGCTGAACTTCTCTTCGGCATTCTCGCGGATTTCGCAGGCTTCTTTCGTGTCAATCGCGCCCTTCACAGCCGCCCCGATTCCGACGGCAGCCGACAAGCCGACCGCAATCTCACCCGCCCCGACAGCGGTTGCCGCAGCACCCGCGATTACTGGTAACAAAAAGAACATTTCGTTTTCCTCCTCGCAATGCTCGCGTTCGTCGTACTCGCGGACATCGTAGTCAATGACGAACTGGTAAATGGTTTTCAGTACGCCTTTTTTTCTGATTCTCTTCGGCTTCGTCCTGAACGGAGTTTTGATGACGACAGGAGTGCGCTTGTGATTTACAATCCTGTTGTCTCTGCTCCAGACCTCCCAGTGCGAGATTCCGAGGCATTACGCCCGAACCTGATAGCTTGACGGCGATTCCCGTCTGCCGAAGTGCTTTCTGAACCGCTCCATAACGGAAGGCGTGTATTTCCCCTCGTGAATGCGGTAGACCTTGATGTTCGTGCAGCCGTCGCGGTTGTATGCGACCGTCTTCTTCCAGTATTCGTGGAAATCGGAAGCCTCGACAGGCACGGAATACCTCACCAAATGTGACATAATTTGATTCCTCCATTAAAAGAAAAAAGTCCGCCCCACGGAACGCAGGGCGGACATATAGATTTGATTCTTCGCAATTCTATGCGGCGGGCGGCAGGTCATCGGGAAGCCGTTTTGCGACCTC
>CAKZZK010000342.1 GCA_937885235.1 uncultured Treponema sp. | reverse complement strand
CAGCTTAACGTCACTGGATGTGAGCGGGTTTGACACAAGCAGTGTCACTTATATGGGCTCTATGTTCGACGGTTGCAGCAGCTTAACGTCACTGGATGTGAGCGGGTTTGACACAAGCAGTGTCACTTATATGGGCTCTATGTTCGACGGTTGCAGCAGCTTAACGTCACTGGATGTGAGCGGGTTTGACACAAGCAGTGTCACTTATATGTACCGTATGTTCTCAGATTGCAGTGGCTTAACGTCGCTGGACGTGAGCGGGTTTGACACAAGCAGTGTCACTGTTATGGACAGTATGTTCTCAGGTTGCAGTAACTTAACGACGATATATGCTTCTTCAAAATTCGTTACCACCAATACGACGAATTATAATACTACTACAGACGATATGTTCTGGGGTTGTTGTTATAAACTCACGGGAGGTGCGGGAACCACGTATGACTCATCGCATGTGGATGGTACTTACGCCCATATAGACGGCGGTGCGGCAAATCCTGGGTATTTCACCGCGAAGTAGCTGGCGGCAATGGATTTAGCTGAATCAATTCAGCGAAAACTGGATGTGAATTTGTGATTTTTTACAGGGAAGTATCCCTGAAGGAGTAAAATTATGATTCTTTATAAGTATGTTGGTTTGCCAGATGAGGACGCAAAGAACTATGCGCTTGATTCTCTCAGCAAAAAATATTTCTATTGCTCCCGTCCTTCGCAGTTAAATGATGTTTTTGACTGCCATATTCCCATCCGGCATGAGGACAGGGAAGGGGTGATTGCAAAGTGGCTTGAACAAAACAATTCTGCTTTGGATTTGAACTCGGCTGCAGGATTAGACAGTTATGCATTTCCTTATAATTCGGCGGAAGATGTTCGCAGGGCTTTTGCCGATGGCAGCTTTGATGATTATGTGTGCAGCATTATAAGGAATCGGGAAATAGACTTTTTCCATGTATTAAGCCTTTCGGTAAGTGATTTGAATCCAGTGCTGTGGGGAACCTATGCGGATTCCAACCGAGGAATGTGCATAGGCTATAAGGCTCAGGACTTTAAAGATGATAGCCTTGGAGAGTATTGTGGTCTCAAAATCGCGAAGCCAGATTTTGAAAAGTGGAATAGATATTTTACGAAAACTGAAGCTGGATGGTATTTGAATATCTTTAAAGTGAAGATGAAAATCGTTTCACCTTCGATTTGGTAAACCAGTCGGTCTTTGTCATTTATCCGGCGACTCCAGTCTCCCGTCCTCTCTCCCTTGAGGGCTTCGGGTTTTCCTTTCCCTGAAAAAGGTGTACGTTGCAACTCCTTTAGTAACTCATTGATTTTTTTCAACGTCTTTTTATCTTGACCTTGCCAGTAAAGATATTCTTTCCAAGCATTCTCAGAGAATGAGAGATTACTCATTTTCCAAAGCCTCTAGTTCCTGCATTGTCTTTATGATGATTTTTCCTGCCTTTATCTGGGCATCAGATTCTGCAAGTGCTTTCATATTCGACTTGGAATAAAATGGGTCGGCATTTTTCTGTGGATGGGAAAGCAGTTTTTCTATTTTGACAGCTATACTTTTTAGCTGGGCTTCTGAGAAAAAATTTAACTGTGATTCAAACTGAGAAAAGGCTGCCTCGGTCATATTTCCTCCTTAACCTGCCGCTGCCGTCCTTCAATAACCTGCGTCATATAATTGCGGTCGCTGAGGATGCGGGCAAGTTCGTCATTTCGTCCCTCTGCTTGAAGCGCGGAGAGAATTGCATAAAGTCCGTTCGTTCCGTTTGCAAAGCCCTCGTCGCGTATCATCTGTACTACATCGCACATAGTCGTTTCTCCTCCTTTTTTTGCCTGCCGTTCCATCAGGGCAGACTCCACCCTTGTGAATGCATCATCTGCCGAAACCAGCCGCAACAGTGCCAGAACTTCATGTACATGCCGTAGCTGCCTGTCTGTCTTTTCGTTGTTGTATAACTGGGCGCGGTAGGCGGCTCCGTCATAGCCGATGACACGAATAGAAGCCCGTTTACAATGTCCGCAAAGACATCATTGTATGATTCAAGCGTCTTTTCAACAGCATCCTTCTCACCCATATCTATAATTATAATGGTACGTGCTGATTTTTGCAATACACATGATAGGTAAAGCTTATGGCGTTCAAGATAAAAAAGCCACCCGCTTATGAAGAAAAGCAGGTGGCTTCATTTTACTAACGGTCTGTCAGCTTAACGCTGCTATTTTGTTGCGCCCGGGATTGCCTTTTCAAACTCAGGGTTGCCATGAGTGTAGCGCGGCAAAAGCTTCGGAGATACAACGTCAGATTTGATTCCGGCGGCATCGCGCTCCTTTTCAAAGTCCTGTACGTGCTTGAGGCTGAGTTTTGCTGTATCCGGCATAGCGATGTTCTTGAACATCTTTCCTGCCTCAATGCCTGCCTCGCGACCGAACACGACTACATCCAAAAGGCTGTTGCCCATAAGACGGTTCGTACCGTGTACGCCGCCGGAAGCCTCGCCCGCTACCAAGAGGTTCGCCACATTTGAATGGCAGGTCTTGTTGATTTCCACGCCGCCATTCTGGTAGTGCAGCGTGGGGTACACAAGAATCGGCTCCTTGCGGATGTCAATGCCGTATTTGATGAACATATTGTACATAGCGGGAATCCTCTTGAGAATGGTTCCCTCACCATGAATCATATCGATCATCGGGGTATCAAGCCACACGGCATCCTGAACCTCATTTTTCACGCCGCGCCCGTTGCGTACCTCGCGGATAATGCCGGAAGCGTTTACGTCACGGGTTTCAAGCGGGTGGATGTACACCTCGCCGTCCTTGTTGATGAGCTTTGCGCCCAGAGAACGAACCTTCTCTGTGACAAGCTTGCCAAGAATCTGCGTAGGATAAGCGGCACCCGTCGGATGGTACTGCAGGCTGTCCTGATAGAGCAGCTTTGCCCCCGCGCGGTAGGCAAGCACCAGACCGTCGGCGGTTGCGCCGTAGTGGTTTGATGTGGGGAAGCCCTGATAGTGCATACGTCCCGCGCCGCCCGTTGCAATGATGACGACCTTTGCCTTTGCGATGCGGATTTCATTTGTCTCCATATTCATGAGCACGGCACCGGCAGCGTTGCCATTTTCATCCTTGATGATTTCAATGGCAGAGGTAAAGTCCACCACGGTAATGGAATCCGCACGGTTGAAGGTTTCGTCACGCAAGGTCCGCATGATTTCCGCGCCGGAGTAGTCCTTGCAGGCATGCATTCTCTTGCGGCTTGTACCGCCGCCGTGGGTAGTAACCATCGTGCCGTCAGCTTCCTTGTCGAACTCTACGCCAAGGTCGTTCAGCCACTTGATGACGGACGGAGCTTTGTTTACGAGCGTGTAAACCAGCTCAGGTTTGCCGTCAAAGTGACCGCCGCCGAAAGCATCGAGGTAGTGCTGTGCAGGGGAGTCATTCGGCTTGTCGGCAGCCTGAATGCCGCCCTCTGCCATCATGGTGTTTGCATCGCCCACGCGGAGCTTGGTGACCAGAAGCACCTTTGCGCCAGCTTCGCTTGCCATGATTGCTGCGGATGTACCCGCGCCGCCGCCGCCGATGACGAGGACGTCAGCCTCATAGTCAATGTGGTTTAAGTCAATCTTTTCAGGCTCAATCCGCGGCTTTGCCTGCAGCATTTCGACAAGCTCAATCGGAGCCTTCTGACCCTTGTTCGGACCTATCTTAAGCTCCGTGAATTTCTCGGCAATGCGGTCAGGATGATATTCTTTGAGCAGCTGATCCTTTTCATCTGCCGTCAGGCGGGCATGCTCAAATTTCAGGTTCTCATCGCGTTTTTCGGCAACAATTTTTGCCGCTTCGTCCAAGTAATTTCCGTACATGTCCGTCCTCCCTTATTTTTCAATCTCGCGGTTGTTGTAAAGCTCTTTTATTTCCGCGAGAGGTTTCTGCATAAGCTGTTGAATCAGCTCTTCGCACTTGCCTTCATTGATTTCGTTCACGCGGTCAATGAGATGCTGGCTCTGGGGCTGAAGATATTTGCCGTTCAGGCGGCGTGCAAGCTCTGCAACCTGAGGATGGCTGATTCCTGCCGGACAGCGTGAAGAACAGCAGCCGCACATCACGCAGTCAAAGGACAGGTCTGCACATTTTGCAAAGTCGCCGCGCTGTGCATAGGCAATGTACTGCATGGTCTGCAAATCCTGCGGACAGGCGCGTGTACAGGCATTGCAGCCAACACAGGCGTAAATCTCAGGATAGAGCTGCATCATCACCTGCTGTTCAGGCTTGATCTTGTTGATGTCATAAATCTGCTTTACTAGCGGGAAGAAGGGCAGGGTAGCGATATACATATCGTTTTCCACCTTCTTGGAACAGGCAAGGCAGGTCTGCAACTGGTTGTTGCCTTTTATGCGGTAAATAGTCGCACAGGCTCCGCAGAACCCGTTACGGCAGCCACAGCCACGCTTCAGCTGATAGCCAGCATATTCCATGGCATTCATAATGGTAAGCTCTGCCGGCACCTCGTATTTCTTGCCGAACAGATATATCGTAGCCATTTCTTTATCATTCATAAGTATTCTCCTAATTATCAGTACCGCAGTATTGTACTATTAGTACTCGCCGGTTAGTTTGCTCAGCTGGTCGAAGCTAAATACAGGACCGTCCTTGCAGACGAATTTATCTCCGATATTGCAGCGACCGCACTTACCTATGCCACACTTCATGCGCATTTCCATGGTGGTAAACACCTGCGTGTCTTTGAAGCCAAGCTTCTGAAGCTCAACCAAGGACAGGTGGATGAGGATTGGCGGACCGCACATGATGACCGTCATGCCGTTGTCCGGCTTGAGCTCCGTTACATAGGGGGGGACAAAGCCGACATGCCCGTCCCAGCCTTCCTCCGCGCGGTCGATGGTCAGGTCAATCTGCGTGTTCGGTGCCTTCATCCAGACTTCCTGCATCTCGTCAAGGCGGACCAAATCAGCCTTTGAGCGGGAACCGTAGATAACCTGAATGCGGCCATAGTCTTCACGCTTTGCCAGCATATAGTTCACTACGGAGTGAACCGGAGCAATACCTATACCGCCGGCGATAACCAGCATATCCTTGCCCTTGAACGCCGTATCCACAGGAAAGCCGTTGCCGATAGGTCCGCGGATGGCAATCTGCTGACCGGGCTGCGCGTTGTGCAGCCAGTCTGTCACGTGACCACAGCGCTTGATGGAAAATTCCTTGTAGTCGGTGATGGTGGGGGAGGAAGTGATGGAAATCATTGACTCTCCCACACCCGGCACGATGAGCATAGCGCACTGTCCGGGAATGTGGTCAAAGAGCTTTTCTCCCACGCCCCGTACCCGGAATGTCTTTACATCTGGAGTTTCCTGCTTTATATCGATGATTTCACCGATCTGCGGAATGAATGCGTCTCTTTCCATTAGGCGTTTCCTCCTTCCGGCGCATCCGGTAATTCATTGTATGTCTTGATGACCTTTACGATGTTCATGTGAATCGGGCAGCTTTCAAGACATCTGCCGCAGCCGACGCACTGGAACACATCTTTATGTGCCATCGGATAGTACACGAGCTTGTGCATGAAACGCTGGCGGAAGCGCTCCTTTTGCGTTAAGCGCGGATTTGCCGCCGCCATCTGCGTGAAGTCGGAGTACATACAGCTGTCCCAGCAGCGGAACTGCTTAATGCCGTTGCCCGTGTCAAAGTCGCGCACGTCAAAGCACATACAGGTGGGGCAGACATAGGTACAGGTACCGCAGCCAAGACAGGTTTCATAGAGCTCGTCCCACCCCTTGGAATTGAAGATTTTGTTCATATCCTTGCCGTTCCATTTGGACAAATCCAAGTGGGCGAAAGGCAGCTTTTCAATCTTCTCGCGTATATCCTTCTGCTGTGCAGTCACCGCGGCATCGGAAGCTTCTTCGAGCAGTGTTTTTGCCAGCTCGACGAATTTCTTTCCCTTGTCGGTGTTCGGGCGGAAGTAATATTTGCCGTCAGCAAGCCATGCCGTTACATCACCCGCAGGATTTGCCGCATCCAGCCCGTAGGCGGAGCAGAAACAGGTCTGAGCGGGATTTGTGCAGGCAAGCGTGATCACTGTGCCGTGCTCGCGGCGGTTTTTATAGTAGGTATCGACAGGCGTCATATTGAGGTATACATCGTCAACGATGTCAAAGCTCTTTGCATCGCAGGCGCGTACCCCAAAGACAACGAAGTCTTCCACTTCCTTGCGCGGATCTTCGACAGTGATGTTCTGACCATCACGCGTATAATTCACCAGATTTTCTGTCTTGGGAAAGAAGAAGTCCTTTGCCGAGCGCACGGTTTTTAATGCCTTGCTCAGCTTTGAGCCTTTCTTCCATCTGGTAAAGTCTGCCTTGCCTGAAGTATTCATCGTAGGAATATACAGGGCTTCCTTGGAAGCGACAAGTTCGAACAGAGAATCAATTTTATCTGCTGAAAGTGAAAGCATTATTCATTACCTCCATTATCAGCTGGATCCCGTGCGTAGACAACACTTGGTTCAGCATCTTTGTCTGCATCGAAGCGGAGCATCGGAGGCTTGGTCTCCATGTCGCTTCCTGCAATGTAGTCGCCATACAGCTCGTTGATGTCCTTGGCGAACTTGCGGTTGATGAGGTGGAGCGGAATGTGCTGCGGGCATACCCGTGAGCATTCGCCGCAGTCAGTACAGCGCCCTGCAACATGCCATGCGCGGATAATGTGGTAGAGGCTTTCCTCAAAGCTCGTTGCCGCCACCTTCTGCGAGGTATAGAGATTATTGTTGTTGAACACGCACTGTTCGCAGGTACATGCCGGACAGACATCGCGGCAGGCATTGCAGCGGATGCAGCGGGAAAGCTCTGTCTGCCAGAACGCAAAGCGCTGGTCAGGGGTCATGGACTCAAGCTTTGCCACCATGTCAAAGCGGTGGCTGTCGAGCAGATCTCCCTCTTCACCGATGAGCTCGTCATAGGTGATGTGCTTCTTGCTTTTGCAGTTGTTGCAGCGTTCGGCAATCGTCCCCTTGTCAGGGTCTTTCATGCCATCGCAGGGAATGCCCACCACGTACACGTCTTCGCGATTGATGCGGTTTTCCTTGAGCAGCTCGGTAAAGCTGTAGGTGTCGCAGGGTTTGAGGAACACGAGCAGGCATTCCTGCGGAATAGGTTTGTCCTGCGCATTCGGGTCACGTTGCTTCGCCATTGTGTTGTTCATGCGGGTGGTGCTTTTCTTGATTTCAATCTCGCGTGTCAGACGCACCAAGTACTTTGACAGGTTCGCACCGCACCACTCGTTGTACACAAAGTTCTTGTCAAGATCGTCAGCTGTGGTGAAAGTGCCCGGCGTAATGTCATAGTCAAAGAGACCCTTGCGCCAGCCGACGACGCGCTGAACTTTTCCCTGTGCAAGCAAATCCTTTGCCTTAGCCACAAGCTGGCTGGTTATTTTGTCGTCTTGCATCGCAAATCCTCCAGGCGTTTGTTTTCACCAAGGGCAGTGATTTTCGCCACAAAGTCATTCATCAGGCCTGCAAAGCGCACGCCTTCTGCCGCGGAACACCATTCCACCCTCGTCCTGCCTTTTTCAATGCCCAGATAGTTGAGCATGGAGAAAAGCAGCGTCATGCGGCGGCGGGCAAAATAGTTGCCGCTCGTGTAGTGGCAGTCTCCGGGGTGGCAGCCGCAAAGTATGACACCATCGGCACCCCGCTGAAATGCGCGCAGTATGAACATAGGGTTCAGGCGGCAGGAGCAGGGAATGCGGATAATCTTTACATTTGCAGGGTATTCCAAGCGGTTGTTGCCCGCAAGGTCTGCACCTGCATACGAACACCAGTTGCAGCAGAAAGCAACAATCTTTGGTGTCCATGTTGTGTTGTTGTTTTTTTCTTCCATAAACATCTTTCGCTCTTTCCTTGAGGCATTCCCTAGAAAAGCGCGTCAACCTCCGCCAAGATTTGTTTGTTGCTGAATCCGTGCAAGTCCATTGCTCCAGACGGGCAGGCTACCGTACAAGCACCGCAGCCCTGGCACATGGCAGCGTTTACCTGTGACACATGGCGTGTGATGGTGGTGCGGTTCGGACCACGGAAATCTTTGTCCACATACGTGATTGCCCCATACGGACAGACGTTCGCACACTGACCGCAGCCGTTGCACATATTTTCATCGGGATGCGCGGTGCAGGGGTTGTTCTTGAGCTTGTCCTTTACGAGCAAACAGATAGCCTTTGCTGCCGCACCGGATGACTGTGCGACCGTTTCGGGAATGTCTTTTGGTCCCTGGCAGCAGCCTGCAAGGAAAATGCCCGCTGTAGGGCTTTCCACAGGACGGAGCTTTGCATGTGCTTCAAGGAAGAAGTCATTGTTATCCATACTCGTGGTGAGCATGGTTGCCAGCGGACGTGCGGACTTGTCTGCTTCAATGGAAGCGGCAAGCACCACCATGTCTGCCTTTATGTGAACCTGACGGTTGAGGATTAAATCTGAGCCCTGCACGTCAAGCGTTCCGTCTGACTGCGGGGTAACTTTGCCCACCATGCCCTTGATGTAGTGCACGCCATACTGCTCTACGGCGCGGCGGTAGAACTCATCGAAGTTCTTGCCCGGTGTGCGCACATCGATGTAGAAGACGTAGCATTCTGTATCGGGGTAGTGGTCGCGCGTAAGGATGGCATGCTTTGCCGTGTACATACAGCAGACCTTGGAGCAGTATTCATGCCCCTTTTCGGCGCTGGCAGAGCAACGGGACCCTACGCACTGGATAAACACGATTGTCTTTGGCGGCTTGCCGTCTGACGGACGCAGAAGCACCCCGTTCGTGGGACCTGAAGCGTTGTTGAGCCTCTCGAACTCCAGAGAGGAAACCACATCTTTGCTCTGAGAGTAGGCAAACTCATCAAACTTTTCAAGGCTGATTGGATTATAGCCCGTGGCGACTACAATCGCGCCGTATTTCTCGGTAAGGATTTCGTCCTTTGCGTGGTAGTTGATGGCACCCGCGCCGCAGACCTTTTCGCACATACCGCAGACATTGTCCTTGCCTTTTTCCATAGCCTTCAGGCGCAGACAGTAGTTGGCATCGATTGTGGCAACCTTCGGCACAGCCTGTGCAAACGGAATATAGACAGCGGTCTTGTTGTTCAAGTTTAGGTTGAAGTCGTTCGGAACCTTCTTCATCGGGCACTTTTCCGTACACTCACCGCAGCCCGTGCACTTTGTTTCATCCACATAGCGTGCATAGCGCTTTACGTCTACGGTAAAGTTTCCGATGTAGCCCTTTACTCCCACAACCTCGCTGTAGGAGAGTATCCTGATGTTCGGGTTTTGTGAGACTTCGGTCATCTTCGGCGTAACGATACAGGATGCGCAGTCAAGCGTCGGGAATGTCTTGTCCAGCTGTGCCATCTTGCCGCCGATGGTGGGCTTGCGCTCAACGAGATCCACAGGGAAGCCTGCATCCGCAATGTCAAGCGCTGCAGTTATTCCCGCGATGCCGCCGCCGATGACGAGGGCGCGTTTTGTCATAGGCGTCTCGCCTTCTGTCAACGGTGTGTCAAGGATGGACTTTGCAATAGCAGCCTTGCCGAGTGCAATAGCCTTTTCCGTGGCAGTGCCCATATCCTTGGTAATCCACGAATCCTGCTCGCGGATATTTGCCACCTCCACCTTGTAGGGGTTCAGTCCCGCGCGTTCCGCACAGCCCCTGAAGGTTTTTTCGTGCATACGGGGAGAGCAAGAACAGAGCACCACGCCTGTGAGCTTGTCGTCTTTGATATGCTGTTCAATCATCGCCTGACCGGCAGATGAACACATATAGGTGTAATGGGTGGAATAAACGACGCCGTCTACCTTGCCAAGCTCTTCTGCAACCTTGGCGACATCAACGGTGCCGGCAATATTTGTGCCGCAGTGGCACACGAAAACACCAATTCTTTCCATATACCACTCCTTACTTACGATATTTCCTGAAAGCACTCACGATAGCCTGCTGAGGCATATCGTCGTCCAGCTGTGCGGAAACCTGTTCCGGCGACAAATGCTGTGGACCGCGTTCCCGTTCCACATACATGCGGACAGCTTCAATAAGCTTTGCCGGTTCAACCTGTCGCGGACAGCGCTCAAGGCAGGCAAAGCAAGAGAGACAGGCATAGATGGATTTTGAGGCAAGCAGCTTTTCAATTTCGCCGTTCTCTACCATCTGCACAAACTGATGCGGATGATACTCCATGGCATCGTAGTTCGGGCAGGTGCCGGAGCATTTTCCGCAGACCATGCACAGCTTGGGATTGACGCCGCTGATTGCAAGAAGCTGACTTTTGACTTCTTCAAGTTCGCTCTTAAGCATTCACCGCCTCCTTTATGCCAAGCGCCTCTGCAAGAAGCTCTGAGAAGTAAATAACGCTGAGCTTGCTTTCGCCCTTGTTCTTGTCAAGATTGTAGCGGCACAGCGGACAGCTCGTCACGAGGAAGTCAGCACCCTGATCTTCCGCATTGCTGAGGATTGCTTTTGTTCTTTTTGCAGGGATGGAGGCATCTTCAAATACGGTATATGCCCCGCAGCATTCATTTCGCTGGGCGTAAATGACGGGCGTTGCACCGATTGCCTTGATGAAATCTTCGAGAATCTGTGGGTTTTCTGCATCGTCAAATTTGAGAACCTTGCCGGGGCGCAAAAGCAGGCAGCCGTAATAAGCGCCTATTTTCTTCCCCTTCAAAGGATTTTTCACTGCCTTCTTGACGTTGTCCCAGCCGACCACGTCGCGCAGCACTTCAAGGTAGTGGACTACCTTTGTTTCGCCGTGATATTCAATGCCATCCTCTTTAAGGTAATTGTTTACCTTGAGGATGACATTTTCGTCGTTCTGCATGTCATCGTTTACCTGCTTTATCACGTTGTAACAGGCGGAGCAGAGCGTAACTAAATCGTGCCCGGAGTCTTTCGCATTGGCAAGTGCACGCACGGAAGCCAGCTTTGTGGCTATCTCGTCTTTTGCAAGCGGGTAGGTTCCGCCGCAGCACTGCCATTCAGGAATTTCCTCGAGGCTAAAGCCCAGTGCTTCCGCAGACTTGCGCGCGTATATGTCAAGGTCCTGCGCCTTGTTTTTCAGCGTACAGCCAGGGAAGTACGAGTAGGTGATGTGATTATCCATAACCTTATACATCCTTATACGTAATACTTGTGCATTACGTCGCAGGGCGCAATACTCCCTGCGAGGACATAATACACAGCCACAAATAGTACCTTAGTTACAATCGGCAGCCTGCCATTCTCCTAAACACAGGCTGCCGAAGCCTTTATGCGTTTTCTCCTGCCATCTGTTCCGGATGGAAGACTTCGTCGAATTTTTCCGCTGTCAGGAAGCCAAGCTGCACGCAGGCATCCTTGAGGGAAATGTCCTTCTCATACGCCAGATGGGAGGTCTTTGCCGCATTCTCATAACCTATATAGGGGTTAAGCGCAGTCACGAGCATGAGGGAGTTATACAGGTTGAAGTGCATCTTCTCCTTGTTCGCGGTGATGCCGACTGCGCAGTTGTTGTTGAAGCTCACCATCACTTCCGCAAGCAACCGCACTGACTGCAGGAAGTTGTACGCGATGACGGGCATGAACACATTCAGCTCAAAGTTGCCCTGTGAGGCAGCCACGCCCACGGCAACATCATTGCCCATCACCTGCACAGCGACCATGGTCATAGCCTCGCATTGCGTGGGGTTCACCTTGCCCGGCATAATCGAAGAGCCCGGCTCGTTTTCGGGAATGTGGATTTCGCCAAGCCCGTCGCGGGGACCGGAAGCGAGCCAGCGCACGTCGTTAGCAATCTTCATCAGGTCTGCCGCGAGCGCTTTGAGCGCGCCATGTGCGAACACCACTTCGTCCTTGCTGGAAAGCGCATGGAACTTGTTTGGTGCAGTGACAAAGTCCTTGCCCGTCAGTTCGCTCACCTTCTTTGCTACAAGCGTGTCAAAGCCCTTGGGTGCGTTGAGCCCCGTACCCACCGCCGTGCCGCCGAGAGCAAGCTGCTTCAAGTAGGGCAGGGAAGAGGAGAGCATCTCCTTGTCGCGTTCAAGGGAACTGCGCCAGCCGGAAATCTCCTGGCTGAATGAAATGGGCACGGCATCCTGCAGATGAGTGCGCCCGCTCTTGACTATGCCCTTGTTCGCAGCCTCAAGCTTTTTGAAGGTGCCGACGAGCAGGTCTATGGCAGGGAAGAGCTTGTCTTCAATCTCCACCGTGGCGGCGATGTGCAAAGCCGTCGGGAAGGTATCGTTTGAGGACTGGCTCATATTCACGTCATCGTTGGGATGGCAGAGCTTTTTGCCCGCAATCTGGTTGGCACGGTTCGCAATGACCTCGTTGGTGTTCATATTGCTCTGCGTTCCGCTACCCGTCTGCCATACAACGAGGGGAAAGTTCTCATTGAGCGCGCCTGAGATGACCTCATCACATGCTTTTGCGATGTTGTCCTTCTTTTCCGCCGTCATCTTCTCAGGCTTCAGCTCATGGTTTGCAAGCGCGGCGGCCTTTTTCAGGTAGCCGAAAGCCTTGGTGATTTCCCGCGGCATTGTCTCAATGCCCACGCCGATGAGGAAATTCTCATGGCTGCGTTCGGTCTGCGCTCCCCACAGCTTGTCTGCGGGAACTTTTACCTCGCCCATGGAATCGTGTTCAATACGGTAATTTTCCATAAATTGCTGTAACTCCCTTTTTTAGAACTGAAGCTGCGCGATGACTTCTTTGAGACAGTCGGCGCTGTGGCGCAGGGAGGCGACCTCGTTTTCCGTCAGCGGTGCGAGCAGGCGGCCCGTAATGCCCTTGCGTCCGAGTACTGCGGGAATGCTCAAACACACATCGTTGATGCCGTATTCACCAGAAAGCATGGTGGAAATGGTCAGCACGGAGTCCGTGTCATAGGTGAGCGCCTCGCAGAGATGGGCGGTGGTCACGCCGATGGCGTAGTTTGTTGCTTTCTTTGCCTTGATGATGATACCGCCAGACTTGCGGATGTAGTCCTCCACATCATCCTTGTTGAATGACGGAAGCTTGCCGCCTTCAAAGGCTGCCGCGTACTTGTCCACCGGAATGGAACCGATGTTGGCGAGGGACCACGGCACGAAAGAAGAGTCGCCGTGCTCGCCGAAGACGTAGCCGTGTACATTCTCCTGTGCGATTTTATATGTTTCGGCAATGCGCGCGCGGAAACGGGCTGTGTCGAGCATGGTACCCGTGCCGAAAATGTGGTTCGCAGGAATGCCGGAGTATTTGACAAACTGATAGGTAAGGATGTCCACCGGATTTGCCACGATGACATAGAGCGCATCGGGAGCCACCTTTGTGATTTCGGGGATGATGGACTTCATTATGTTTACGTTTGTCTGCGCAAGCTCCAGACGTGTCTGTCCCGGTTTACGTGCCACTCCGGACGTCACTACCACGATGTCTGAATCTTTTGCATCGTTATAATCGCCATCATGCACATATACAGGCCCCACAAACGGCGTTCCCTGGCGGATGTCCATTGCCTCGCCCATAGCCCTGTCTTTGTCGATGTCGATGAGCAAGATTTCGGAGGCAAGCTCCTTGAGGGTAAGCGCGAATGCTACCGTGGAACCAACCGTTCCGGCACCAATAATAGTAATCTTATTTGTATTTGCCATACAAAGTCTCCTAAACAATATAAACAGCCACGTATCTATGCCAACGGCATTAGCTTTCTACTATTATAAAGCACTTTTTTTTTATTGTTAAGCAAAATCTTTGGCAAAATGGCCGATTTATGTCAAATTTATATAAAATTTTGTTTTTTTGTTATTTTTTACACAATGCTTACTTTCGACTGTGAAAAT
>CAKZZK010000341.1 GCA_937885235.1 uncultured Treponema sp. | reverse complement strand
CAGCTGGAGGGAACCACCGAGGCTCCTGTGCTCATTGCCAACAACGTCATCAACCACAACATGTCAGCGATGTTCGCCAATCGTTCTCTCGGAGTAACCAACGTATCCCTGCAGAAAGATATGGAGAAGCTCTCTTCTGGTGAAAGGATTAACCGCGCAGGCGATGATGCCTCTGGACTTGCTGTATCTGAGAAGATGCGCGCACAGATCCGTGGCTTGAACCGCGCCTCAAAGAACGCTGCCGATGGCATCAGCTTCATTCAGACAACCGAAGGTTATCTGCAGGAGACAACAGACATCATCCAGCGCATCCGCGAGCTCGCAGTGCAGTCATCAAACGGCATTTACACCGATGAAGACCGCCTGATGATCCAGGTAGAAGTAAGCTCACTCGTTGCAGAAGTAGACCGCATTGCCTCTACAGCACAGTTCAATGGTTTGAACATGCTCACTGGTCGCTATGCTCGCCCCACGGGTCAGAACAGCGTGACTGGCTCTATGTGGCTCCACATCGGTGCCAACATGGATCAGCGCACACAGGTTTACATCGGCACAATGACTGCTGCTGCTCTTGGAATCCGCAATTCCGGCACAGAGGAAATCGTGACACTTACCAGTCCGGATGATGCCAACCGCGCAATCGGCACTCTTGATGAAGCCCTCAAGCTCATCAACAAGCAGCGTGCTGACCTTGGTGCTTATCAGAATCGCCTTGAGAAGACCGTTGAGGGTCTTGATGTGGCAGCTGAGAATACTCAGGCTTCCGAGTCAAGGATCCGCGACACCAATATGGCTTCCCAGATGGTGGAATTCACGAAGAACCAGATACTTACACAGTCCGGTACGGCTATGCTGGCTCAGGCCAATGCACAGTCTCAGACAGTCTTGTCATTACTGAGATAATGTAGTATAATCATAAGCAATAGGGATAGGGCGCAAGTCATATTCCTATTGCTTATTGCGCGGAAACTCTCCCCTACCATTCAGGTCTAGATTTTTCCGTTTGGCAAAAGCATTTTATCCTGTGTTTAGACAGGATATGTGTTCTTTGAAAAGTTTCTCTTTGTTTTTTGTTTGTAGCGGTAAAGATTGTTATTATTGTGCTAAAGTATTTGCAAAAAAATACGAAATGCGGTATAATAGTAACAATTCCTGCCGCTAGGGTCTAAAACATCAGCCGGGGGCGCAAAAACCGGCAGATGCCCGTACAGGCAGGCGTAGGGCATGAAGCCTTACGTACAGAACATGGAGGACACTTATTATGGTAATTAATCACAACATGAGCTCAATGTTTGCAAACAGGACATTGGGACTTAACAATGCTGAGGTAACAAACAACATCGCAAAGCTCAGCTCTGGTGAAAAGATCACTCGCGCAGCAGATGATGCTTCCGGTCTTGCTGTATCAGAGAAGATGCGTTCACAGATCCGCGGTCTCAATCAGGCCAACCGGAACACTCAGAACGGCATTTCCTTTATCCAGACCACCGAAGGCTATCTGCAGGAAACTGAGGATATTCTGCAGCGCATCCGTGAGCTGTCTGTACAGTCTGCCAACGGTATCTACACCGAGGAAGACCGCCAGATGATCCAGGTTGAAGTTTCTCAGCTTGTTGCCGAAGTTGACCGCATTGCTTCTGTGGCACAGTTCAATGGCATGAATATGCTTACTGGACGTTTTGCTCAGGATTCATTGTCAGGTCAGACGATGACGTTCCAGGTCGGTGCAAACATGGACCAGCGCCTTACTGCTTTTGTAGGAACGATGACCGCACAGTCCCTCGGACTGAGAGGTGTTCAGGGTACTGACGAGAAGATCAGCATTTCTACACCGGATACAGCAAATGTTGCAATCGGCACAATCGATGCAGCTCTGAAACTGGTGAACAAGCAGCGTGCTGACCTCGGCGCTTATCAGAACCGTCTGGAGGAAACTTCTTATGGTCTTGGTATTGCAGCAGAGAATATGCAGAGTGCGGAGTCCACGATTCGCGACACCGATATGGCTTCGGAGATGGTGGAATTCACCAAGAATTCTATCCTCACTCAGTCTGGAACAGCAATGCTCGCTCAGGCAAACAATCAGTCTGAGAGCGTTTTGGCTCTGCTCAGATAATAATCAGCAGAAAATGTGGTTTGTTTAAGAGATTTCTGGATGTCATCTTTTGACAAACTACATTCGGAGAAGCAGGGGAAGGGTGCGCCCCCTTCCCTCTTTTCCAATTCAGGAGGAACGTCCATGAATACAATTAGTATGACTGGGCAGGTACTGGCCACGGATGGCCTATATAGTGGTGCAACAGTTGCCATGCAACGGCAATCAGGGGCGGGAAGCGTTCGGGTTGAAAAACCCGGTGATTTTCCCAACAGTGCTGCAGAAGTTGTAGAGAGTCTGTCACAGAACCTTGAAGAATTTAAGGATGATGCGGCAGCAATGCAAAAGCTTTCTGATTTCTTGAAATGTCATACCTTGCAGTTTGACATCAACAAGGAACTTGGAAAGGTAATCATTAAAGTTGTAGATCCTTCAACTAAACAGATTGTTCGAGAAATTCCTTCGGAGGATTTGCAGAAACTTCAGGCTCATCTTAAGGATGCCGTTGGTGTGCTTTTTGATGAAAATGTCTGAGTTGCTACGCTGTCAGAGAATGGCAGCGTAGTAAATTTTTTAGGGGGCGAGATTATGGCAGATGGCATAAGCATACCTGGAGTAACAGATAAATATAAAACCAACGATCTCGTTAATTCCCTCATGGAAGTTGAGCGGAAGCCGCTGAAACGGGAAGAGGCCCAGTTAGAAAATTACCAGAAGCAGCAGAATGCATGGCGTGGCATAAATCAGAAAATCTCAACATTGCGGGAAAACGCAAAGACCCTTTATTCATTTGAAAATCCATTTAACAATAAGATTGCAGAAACATCAGATGAGAAAGCTATCACTGTTGATGCTGCCCGTGACGCTGATTTCGGTTCTTTTAAAATCGATGTCATCCATACAGCGACCACAGACCGCTTTTTGAGCGGAAACATTGACAAAAACCTGCAGGTAGAGGCAGGAAGATATATATTTGGTGTAGGAACAAAAACCGTTGATTTCAACTGGAAAGGCGGCAAAATTGCGGATTTTGTCAAAGCGCTTAACAAGCGTGGGAACAACCTTATAAAAGTGAGCCTTATCGGCATAAACGCAAACAGCAAGTCCCTCCTCATCGAAGGTCTGGAAACAGGGACGGAGAACAAACTCGTCTTTAAGGAAAAGGCTCTTGATTTTGCCAAGCAGATAGATATGGTAAAAGATGCCGAATCGACCGTCACAAAGCTCTCTGCTGCGATGGACAGCCTTGGCGTACCGATGACAAACGATGCAAATCCTCAAAGCAATCTGCCTTCGCTGTCGAAGGAGGGAGTCAGCACTGACGGTTCCACTATCACCATTCCCTCACGGGGCGGCATTGAAATTCCCCTGCCGGAGGGCATCAACAAGGACGGCAACCAGAGGCTTGAATTTACATTCAACGCGACAGAGACAGAGGATATTACAGAAAGCTTCAACAACAAGCTGGCCTCCCCCACCCTGCCGACCCCGGGAAGCGTTGCATTTGGCGGGCTTACCGTTACAAACGAGCAGAGTGAAACCACGCTTGCGCTCCAGCAGGCCGCCGCGGCAGACAGTGCGCCGCTGAGTCCCGTCTCTGATGACAATTATATTGCCATAAAGAACAGGGACGGGTCTGAGACCGCTGTTGACCTCTCTGCCTATATGTATACGGACGAAAACGGGGTAAGCAAAGTATCAATACCGCTTGATGAGTTTCCCGATGCGGTGGGGCTTATCGTCAGGAACAGCAATACAGGAAAGGAGCTGTCTATCTCCGTTCCGGAATCCTATGATGCTTCAAAAAATCAGGGCTTTGCTCCAAAGCATGCAATCTCGACGGCAGCCAATGCCTCTATAAAATATGAGGGGATCACTTTAAATCGTCCTTCTAACGATATAGACGATGTTATCCCGAATGTGACGCTCCATCTGCACGATGCGACCGACAAAACAGCAACGATAACGGTTAATCCCGACACCGAAAACGCAAAGAATGCGCTGATAGCCTTTGTCGGCACCTATAATCAGGTTATCGCTGAGATGAACATCCTCACGATGAACAAACCGGAAGTCATCACGGAGCTTGACTACCTGACGGCGGACGAGCAGGATGCCGCGCAGGAGCGCTTGGGAATCTTTCAGGGGGATTTCTCGCTCACCAATGGGAAGACATCCCTGCAGCGCATCCTCAGCAGCAATTACAATTTGACCGAGAATTCCACCATCACGATGCTTAAGCAAATCGGCATTTCAACAAATGCAAGCAGCGGCAATGTGGGCTATAACGCGGCTCAGATGCGCGGCTATCTTGAAGTCGATGAAAAGAAGCTTGATGAAGCCCTCGAAAACAACTTGATGGACATAAGGACTCTCTTCGGCTATGACAGCGACGGAGATATGATCATAGATGAAGGCATTGCCTACCGCCTTGACAAGCAGGCAAGCTCATGGACGCAGGCAGGAGGCATTATCTCTACAAAGATCGCTTCGCTAGATACCCAGATCAAGAGTTCCAATACAAAGATCAGCAAGCTTCAGTCTCAGCTTGCTGCAAAAGAGAGCGAGCTGAAATCAAAATATGCAACAATGGAAGGAACGCTCAACAGTCTCGAAAAGCAAAGCAACACGATGACGAATTTTGCTAATTCGAACAACAGGAATAGATGAGGATATAGATATGCAGCTTAAGGTAAACGGACAAGCTATTGATATTACCATCGAGAATGAAAAAACAGTCGGAGATGTGTTAAGAGCATTCGAAAAAGAAGCTGCCAAGAACGATGCCACCACGGTGGGCATTTCGCTGAACGGAAAAGAAGTCGCATCTGCCGATTTCGACACCATTCTCTCTGAACCGCTGACGGAAGCAACGGATATTGCGCTCTCTGTAATCAGTAAAGGCGAGATCCTCGATTCATTGCGGGCAATCTCACAGGATTTTACTGCCCTGACAGCGAGGCTATCGGACATTCCGGTTTTATTGCAAAGCGGCAAAGACAAGGAGACGGCAGCCATCATCGTGGAGCTGACTTCAAAATATGACTATTTTTGCCATATAACGATGATGAGCTCGCTTTTCCCCGAAATTTACAGCAAGATTATCATAGAAGACAAACCTGTATCTGAGTTCTTTAAAGAATTGCTTCCTCTCTTAAGTGATTTTGAGCATGCAATAAAAGAGAAGGACTCTGTTACGCTGGGGGACATTGCAGAGTACGAACTGAAGCCGCGATTAGAAACCATTTCAAATGTCTTAAGCGCATTTGTTTCTTAGGAGGGTGCAATGCTACAGCTTGGTAATGGCGGGAATCTGGTCGAGACAAGGCAAAATCCGCTTCTCTATACGATAATATTTATTATATTAGGTATACTTCTTTTCCTCTTCTTAGTCGGCCTGGTTTTGAGGAAGCTGAGGGAATTGCACTCTACCCCGGAGTGGATTGAATCCCACAAGAACCTTTCAACCACGAAAAAGAATATCATGAATGTAGCCCAGATGGCAAACCTTAGGCGGGACGAAAGGAAGCTGCTGGAACAGATTTGCCGCAAATTCAAGCCCCAGAATATTGAATATCTTTTGCGCAATAAAGAAGGCATACGCGATTTATTTCATCAAGAATATGATGATTTGAAGAAGCATTCTGCCAGCGCGGAAAAGATAGATCAATTTTTCACCCTGCTGTATAAACTTGAAAAAGTGCATGACAGCCTTATGTTCATCACGACAACGAGGGCGCTTCCCCCGGGGCAGGTATTCATCTATACAGACAGCGACAGGACTCAGTGGACCCTCACATTGGACAGGAATGACCCGCAGGGACTTGTTTTGTCCATTCCCCAGAGTTTTGCCAAGAGCGAGAAAAAACCGGCACAGCTGTCTAAATTCATCCTCACCTTTACGAGCGAAGCGGGTACGACGTACACCTTGCTGACACGGGTAATCCGCTACGAAGAAGAGAAGCAGGGAAAATTTGTCCTCATAGCATCCTCAAACAACACGCTCACCGCGGTTCAGCGCCGTGAAGCAAGACGCGGCCTTTTAGAAACAAACTGCAAGTTCGCCGCTGTAAAATTTTCTCCAGACAAGAAAAACAAGTACGACATACAGCCCACCAAATACGATGGAAAGATGCAGGATATTTCGTCCAACGGTTGCCGTCTTTGCTGCGGAATGCCCATCAAGCAGGGGCAGTATCTCAGCATAAATTTTTCGCTTGCAGATGGGCAAGAGGATCAGGTTATAGGCTACATCGTTATGACGAAGAAAGCAAATGACGACAGCAAGCAATACATTCTCCATGTACGCTTTGTGGATATTTCCATAGAAGTGAAAAACAAGGTGTCTGCCTTTATTTACGGGTATAATCAGGCTTAAAGGGAAGCTATGAGTATTGTCTTAAATAGAATTTTTTGGTACAATAAGAAGAATGAGGGTAGCAGAACTTAAATCAATTTCAAAAGCAGAGGGCTATATTTATTACATCAACAGATACAAAGCCACTGCTGTCATCGAATTTTTATCAAAGCAGCTAACGTTTCCCTGTAGTTTCTCTGTTGAAATAAATCCCCTAGGAATGCGAAGCATTTCAGTTGACGAAGTGCCGCAGGATTTAGCTTACCCCATCTTGCCGGTAAAAAAAGCTCTTAAAGAGTACATTACTGAGCTCGACAAAAAAAATCAGTTGCCATGACGCAAAGCTTGTCAATGATCTTTCATACCAAATCGGCAGAAGAAACAATCGCACTTGGTAAAAAGATTGGCGCATTGCTGCGTCCCGGTGATGTCATCGCTCTGGCAGGGACGTTGGGAGCTGGAAAGACAACACTTACCAAAGGCATTGCCCTTGCACTTGGCATAAGCGATACGATTACGAGTCCGACTTTTTGCCTCATAAGCGAATACGCAGGGGACAAGCTGCCGCTCTACCACATGGATGTTTATCGTCTTGACGGTGCAGAAGACTTCCTCAATTTAGGGGCAGAAGATATGCTCTACGGTAACGGAGTGAGCATCATTGAATGGAGCGAAAAAGTTAAAGAAAAACTGCCTTCAAAAAGCATCTCCATAATGATTACCCCTGTAAAAGACGGCGAACGGGAAATAGAAATAAGCAATTGGAATAATGGAGCCATAGAATAAATGAACGCACTTGCCATAGACTGCGCGGTGTCAAAAATCGCCATTGCAGCAAAAAAGGACACAAGCCTTGAAAAGCTGGTATTGGACGTAGGAATAAAACAATCGGAAAAGCTGTTGCCTGCTATTGACTATCTGTTTAAGGAACTGGGACTTGCCTCCAAAGATTTGCACTATACGACGGCGACACTCGGACCGGGAAGCTTTACAGGACTGCGTCTCGGGCTCAGCTCTCTTAAAGCCATCAATCTGGCACACGGCACCCCCATCTACGGTATTCCGTCGCTTGCAGCTTATGCGTGGCCATACAGGACAGCGCCAAGCACCGTCCTCAGTGTAATTGAAGCAAAAGAAAACGAATATTTTTCACAATTCTTTAGCCAGGGGAAACAGCTTTCAGATGCAGAAGACAAAAACACTGATGAAATCTTAGCCCGCATAGATACAAGCTCGGAGCTGCTTGTCTGTGGTCCTGGAGCGGTGAACTTTTGCAAAGGGCTTGCAGAAATAGCCCCGCGTTATTCCGCCCACTGCTTTAGTCCCGAAATCGACGCAACGGAAACACTCTTTGCCATGGCGGAAGGGCTGATAGACAGCAACGTTTCCCCGCTCCAAGACTACGACGCTCCGCTCTATGTGCGCAAGAGCGAAGCAGAGATAGTCCATGAACAAAAGCAAAAAGGCTTACTTCCCTAAAAGACTGGCAAGGCTTGTCTCGGAAATATCCACGGCAGCCTTGTTCTCCTTCTGGATGGCTTCAAAGACTTCCTGCCTGAACACCTTGACATTTTTGGGAGCTTCCACGCCTACCTTCACCTGATCGCCCTTCACTTCGATTATAGTAAGCGTGATTTCATTGCCTATTTTTATTTTCTCATCGATTTTCCGCGAGAGTATGAGCATATTACTTTGCCTCCTGCTGCTGAGAGAGGGAAGCAATGATATCATGCTTTGTCTGCCATTTTGAATCGCTCAAAACAGCCTGCATACATTCGTGGTTTCGCTTGTTGATGATCAGAGGTCCCCGCAAATTTGCCGTCGCCGGACTCCCCTCCTGTGCCGTGATTATTGCCAGCAGCAGCACTTCCGAGGGATCTTTAATGCCAATCTTAGCCAAGTCCTCGTCGTCAATATCCGCCTCGTAGTCTTCACGAATGATGAAGGGATCGATCAGCAGGAATGCCAGAGCACTTTCTTCCAGCGATTGCAGCCAAATCAAGGGCTTAAGCTTGCTGTCAATCAGCACAAAATCGTGGTAATCCGCAAAACCGAGGAGCCCGGCAGGAATATGAACCACCTGCTCATCGGAAACCTCCACAACGCCCATTGTCTTTGTCTCTACCTGCATTTCTATCCCCTCTTTATCCGTAAATTTCAGCGCATATAATCCAGCAGCGTGCTGGAGTACATTTTGCCGGCATTGCTCATCGTTGCCTGATTTACCAGCTCAAGCATCTTCATATCCGTAACAGTCTTGGTGAAATCAATGTCGCCTTCGCGGCTGAGCAGCTGCGTTACATTCAGGCTGTGCACCTGAGAGCGAGCCACATTGTTCTGGGCGCGTTCGTAATCGCTGCCAGACTTTGCAAGGCGGGTCGTGAGGTTTGAAATGCCCTCATCGATGGAACCAAGCACACGGCTGCCTATCGCCTCGCTGTCACCTTTGAGCATAGCATCCCGCAGGGCAATCACTGTGTCAAAAACCGAACCACCTGATTGACGCACGTTGCCAGTGAGATTGTACGGCGGCACCTGACTGCTGTCCTTGATAAAGCCAATTTCTTCCAAAACAG
Source organism: uncultured Treponema sp. (assembly GCA_937885235.1). Classification (GTDB taxonomy): domain Bacteria; phylum Spirochaetota; class Spirochaetia; order Treponematales; family Treponemataceae; genus Treponema_D. Next base: position 2,973 of record CAKZZK010000341.1, on the reverse strand, counting down.
CGCCAGACTTGTCTTCCAGCCAGATCTGGTGCGAATCCGTTGTCTCCAGATCAAGACCGTGCGTGATGGGGTCAAGGGAAGCCTTCACCGCAACACCGCTGTCATTTATCTTAGCAACGAGGGAATAGATATTATCTCCGCGGTTCACCCTGATGTCAACACCGTCCACCGCAATAACGCTGTCCTCGCCTGCCTGCCACTGTGTCATATCACGGGAAGCCATGAGGCGCTGCGGCTCTGCCCAGAAAATTCTGCTGCCGCTGTTGTCCACATCGAGGAACTGGTTCTCATCCACCTCTACTCTGTTCTGAGCGATGTTACCGTTGTACAGCACTTCCTCGATGAGCGCCTCGCTTGCGCCCGGCACGTTGCCCAGAGACACATCAAAAGCTACTGTCTTCGTGCGGGTTCCCGCAAAGAGACTGTTGCCGTCATGATCCACTGCGTTTGCGTTCTGAATCATCTCTTTGAGGAGCTCGTTCACCTCGGTCGCCATATTCTTGAGGTCATCCTTGCTGCTCAGGCCATTTGCACCGGTCACCGCAAGCTCACGTACCCGCTGCATAATCTGCAGATTCTGATTTACATAGCCCTCGCGGATCTGGAACTGGTCTGCCAAAGCCTGCGCATTCTTCTCGAACTGGTTCACGCGAGAAAGATAGGACTCATAGCGCACCAAATGTCCGGCGGCAATCGGATCATCGCGCAGGGAACCAATGCGGCTCTGGCTGCCGATCTGATTGTTATACTTATTCTGCTGCACTTCCTGCTTGCGGAGGTAGTACTGCGTGTCGGTATTGTTCATCTGGGAACTGATTCTGTTCATTGCTTACTCCTTACACACCAATGCGGTTAATCAGCGTATTCAAGAGGCTGTCCTGCACAGTGATAAACTTTGCAGCGGCCTCATAGCCATACTGGAACTTGATGATATCCGCAAGCTCCTCATCTATATTCACTCCGCTGATACTGTCGCGAAGATCGCGAAGATCGCGCATGATGGCATTCTTGCTTGCAAGCTGGTTCTCTGCCTGCTCGCCTTTCAGACCAATCCTCGTCACCGTGTCGGCAAAGTAGTCATCGAAGGTACGCCCGGTGCCCACCATCATCTTGGTGTTACGGATGGCGACAATCTCCACTGCGGCACGACCGTCATCAGGGTCTGCACGCCCCTGCGTGTTTGGCAAAGCGGCAGCCACGCTCTGCACATCGTTCCTGATGAGCTGGTTCACCGCGACGTAACCAGAAGGATGACGGACGGGAGCCACGGCAAACTGGGCATCTGCCAAGGAATCAACAGCGTTCGCCTGATTATAATCAAAAGCACCGGCAGCTCCGCTTCCGCGCAGAATGCCGCTATAGCCCGTGAGGAACATACCTGAATCCTCCACATGGCGAATGACGAAATCAGGATTTGACATAGAGGCAGATGCTGTCGCCTTCAGCACAAGGTTTGAATTGCGGTCAAGGTAAGCCTTCACCTCCCCGTTGCTGTCGTTGATGCGGTTTATCACGTCAGACACGGTGTCAGAAGGATAATAAGTGACGCTTACATCTCCCTCGGCGCCGTTAAAGGTCAGCATCCCCTGCAAGCCCACCTGCTCCTGAGGACGAAGCACATTCGTACCCGTCAGGCGGAAGATAAAGGAAGCATCTTCAACGCCATCACCGTTGCGATCGTAATTTCCATTCGTATTTTCCACGAAGGGATGCTGTCCAAAGAAATCAAGCCCTGTCACATTGTTCTTGCCAATGCCGTTGCGATGCACATCGTTCACCAGATCGGAGAAATTGAGCGTCAGCGTATCGAGGGATTGCAGCTCGCTCCGCAGGTCCTGATCGCGAAGCTCCACGAGGGCGCCCAGCGAACCGCCATGGAAGTTTGCATCCACACGGGTATCGTCCCACACAAGGCGCACAAAACCATTGTTGTCAAGGTCAGTCACCTTGTCTATCTGGCGGGCAAGGCTGCCCTGCACTATCATCTGGCCATCGGTATGAACCAAGAATTCATCGGGATCGCTGCGGTCAATCGTCACGTTTATCAACGAGGCAAGCTTTTCCACCAGAAGGTCGCGCCTGTCCATAAGGTCGTTCGGATGGTCGCCCATAGCCTCGCTGCGCACAATCTCGCCGTTCACCGCCGCAATCTGACGGGAAAGGTCGTTCACTTGATCTACAGTGGCATCAATGTCGCCGTTCACCTGCGTCATGATGGCGTTCAGGCTGTGGTTCTGCTGTATGACGGAGGCGGTAAGGCTCTGTCCGCGGGTAACAACCGCATCGCGGGCTGCATTGCTGCTGGGGTCAAGGGAGAGCTCCTGCCAACTCTGCCAGAACTTGTCCATATTGCTGCGTACGGACACTTCATCTGGCTCATTGTAAATCTGCTCAATCATGGCATAGTACTTGTCACGGGTCTCCCAATAGGATTCCTCATTGGTCTGTGCCACAATGCGCGTATCAAGCAGCTCGTCCCGCACCCGCGTAATACTTTCCACCGTCGTGCCCTGTCCAATTTGGCCGGGCAGCTCTGCCCGTGTCAAATCAGGACGATACAAGGGATCCATAGAGGACACCTTCACTCGCTGGCGGCTGTAGCCCTCGGTATTTGCATTTGAAATGTTATGGCCCGCAGTCTGAATCTGCGTGTTGTGCGCCTGCAAACTGCGTTTGCCAATCTCGATTCCCGCAAAAGAACCTGCCATTTTTAATTCCTCCTCGCTTAGAGTTCAGTATTCACCAACATGCTTCCATATTCCGAGCGCACCATACTGCCGTCGGCACCATAGCGTCCGCTCTGTTTTACGTAACATTCTTCTATTATATTGCCAATGAAATCCCTCGTGGCACCTACATAGGTGCGGAGGGCTTCATTTTCAATCTTGCTTTTTGACAGCTTGGTACGCAGGCTCACAAAGAGCGGTTCAATACCCGGCTGATAATAAAGCTGGCGGTCATTCCCTGTCAGCT
>CAKZZK010000340.1 GCA_937885235.1 uncultured Treponema sp. | reverse complement strand
CGAGCATAAAGAGAACGACGTTTTTCTTGTCTTTTGACAGGTGGAAGAGCGGCTCAAGCCCGTTTGTGCCGGACGCGCCATACATAAGGAAGTTTCTGTATTCCTTGCGGATACCCGCCATATTGGCAAGCGAGATGGCAAGCAGGGCTATCACCGAGATAGAGAGGAGCGTCTGGAACAGCTTTCCGTGAAAGGCAAAGAAGAAGCGCCCGCAGAAGACGGCGATGAGGCAGATTGCGGCGATGTTGGCAAAGGAGATGGCGGAGAAGGGCTTGAACTGCGCGGGATTCAAAAACACGAGCGTCTGGGAGATGTCTCCGTAGGAAAGCATAAAGGCAAAGCTGTTTGCCATCGCCGTTATGGCGATGATGCAGAGCAAGGTGGCGAGCACGGTCTGCACTTTTTTTCCAAAGAGAAAGTAAATGCACAGCGGCCAGAACACGAACAAGCCCAAAGCCTGGATGCCCGTGCATCTGACAAAGAAGAAGGGGCTGCCGTGGCCGCCGATGTTGGAAAACTCGACGGGAGAGGAAGCTATAAGCGTGGTGGGGATAACGAGCCCTGCAAGGATGAAGAGAACGGCGCAGGAAAGCACGGCAAGCACCGTCCTCAGCTTTGCATTCTGCAGCCCCTCAGCCATAAAGTGCGAAAGGAGGTAGCGGATAGCGCTTATAAACAGGGGAATAGCGATGACCGATGCTGAAAACGTAATGGCGATGGCCTTGTTTGCAAATTTCGTGCGGTAGACAAACAGGAAGTAGAGGGCCATCCCCGCCGCCAGGACGCAGCAGAACAGGTAGAAGGTCTTTGCCGGATTTTTAAGCTTGTAGAAAATGTTTTTGACAAGGCTGAATATGTTGTTCATCGTCCAGTAGAGGACCAGTCCGCTGGGGGAATTATAGAGCAAGACAAGGAAGACAAGCGCCATGATGTATATCTGCAGCTTGTCCTTTAGCTTGAAGCCGTGCGTGTAGATGGCTCCCGCGATGATGTTTATCAGCGTCATCGCTATGGGGAGGATGTTGATGGCGAAGCCCTTTACCGAAAAGAAGGCGTCCGGGCTGCCAAGGTCCCTGATGAAGAAGAAGGAGCTTCCCGACAGCGAAGAGAGCTGCGAGAGGAAATTGAATGCCGCTATGAAAAACGGAATCTGTATGAGGAGTCCGAATGAAGACCGCAGCGCCATGAGCGGGTGGTAGTGATTCTCCCGGTAGAACGTGGAGGTCATCATATAGCGCTCATCATTTTTGAATGTCTTCTTTATGCGGTCTATGCCCGGCTGCAAGGCTTTTTCCAAAAGACGCTCTTTTTCCTGCCATTTTTCTGCCACGATATAGAGCGGCAGGCAGAACAGCGTGACTCCTATGCTCACCCCTATGATTGAAATGCCGCTGCTGTCTGTAATTTTCCTGCAGAAAGTGTAGATGCATTCTATCAATATATAGAGCGGATAAATGATTATATCATAAAGGAAAGTCGTCATTCCGCCTATCTTAGCACGTTGTCACAAAGCCGTAAAGTCCCCAAGAGTCCTTCAATATGCTTTCTGCCCATCGCTCAGACGGCGGCTTTCGACTATCAGACGGCAATGTTGAATACAGCACCGGGTTCAGGGATGAGTCCCGCAAGCCCGTAAGTTTCAGGCTGAGATGCCGCCGCTATTGCTTGGTGAATCTGCTGCTGATAGTTCTCGATGATTGCATCTTTCTGCTTATCAGTCAGCGCCAGCACATCATCCTTGGACAGAGCCTCTTTGTTCATGCTTACCAGCTGATCGATGAGCCTGTTCAGGATATGAATCTTATCCAACGAAACCGTCTTCTGGTTTGGCTTTGCCGCCGTGCCGTGGACATACGAGAGCTGCGAATAAATGACGGCATTCGGTTTTACCGGTACATAAAGCCTGCCCGAAGAGGAATTGGCGAAAAGCGAGTTGTAAGACGTCGCATTAAGTGTTATTCCGTTTCTATACATATTGCTACCCTCACTTTTATTATCGGGCAGCACTGAAAACTAGTTTAACAAAATCAAAGCTATTCTGCCTGCCTGTTCCATTCTTCAATGCGCTCTTCCAGCGTTTTGGAAGGCTCCGCGTTTGTGTTGACAGCTTCGGCAAGGTAGGGAAGGAGGACGCGCCGCTTTATTGACTGCCAGCGGACGGGAAGGACGGCGGGCATCTCAAGGTATTCTTCCGCAGGCAGGTTTCCCAAAAGCTCGCGGTAGTAGCTTGGAAAAATTCTGTTCGTGACGTTCTTGAGGGAAGAAAAGCCCCCCGCTATGCCGAAGCCCTCCGTATCAAGCTTCATATTCCGCGAGCGCTCAAGCAGCTGCCTTTGGGTTGACTCCGTGAAGAACCACTGGATAAACAGCTGTGCTTTCCGGGGACTGCGGGCATGGCGGTACAGCCCGAGGTATACGCAGTCATCGGCAATCATCGTGCGCTGTCCGTCGGAAAGCCAGCGGAAGGAAAGGTCCGGCGTGGAATTCCTGAGCAGCGTGAAGAATTCGCTGCTGCTCATATAGGTGAAAAGGCAGCGGTCGCCGACAAGCTGCTTGTACTCCGGCATATACAGGTACTTGAACTGAAAGCTTTGCTCCATCTGCGTGTCCGTGTTGTACGCACCCGTCCAGTTGCGCATTTCGTTGACGGCGGCTTTCAGAGCCTCTTCATCGTAGGAAAACGAAGCATCTTTTGCTTCGTAGCCGGTGTTTTTGAGCTTCGTCACCTGATACACAAAATCCGTGTTCCACGAGGGGGCAAAACCCATGGCGGTATAGGCGCCGCTTTTCTCATCTTTCACGGTGAAAGCGGCGGAAGCTTCCTTGATGGCTTCTATCGTGAGGATGTGGTCATCCCCGATGAACGAGGCATTTTTTTCGTTGAAGACCATTGCGGGAAGGTTGAAGCTCACGGGCAGGAGGTACTGCCTGTCTTCCGCCCTGCCGTAGTCAAGGAGCTTTTCGTAAAAAGCCTCCCGTTTAAGCTTTTTGTCGCCAAATGCATAGTCTACAGGCGCAAAATTACGGCGGAGCTTTGTGCCGCTCAGCCAGGGAGACACGATGAGGTCTGGAGGCAGTTCATCCTTTGCGGGAGGCAGGGAGCGGGCGGGGTCTTTTTTGTAGACGATGACGGCGTTTGCTTCGTGCATGCTGTTGAACAGTTCCATGCAGGAGGCAAATTCCGCGTTGTCTGTCCAGATGACAATAGGATTGTCTCTCTCCAGCCAGGAGGAACAGGAGAGGGCGGCACTGCTCACGCCGGCGGCAAACAGCGCGAGCAGTGCCGCCAGCATGCAGTGTGGTTTTCTATTTTTTTTACCCTGCGAGTTCTTCCGCAGTGTCGTAGATAGCTTTGTATACAATATTGATTTTATCCTCTTCAAGACTGCTGAAAGCAACGCGAAGCGTGCAATCGTCAATCGATATTGTACCAATTCCCCGCTCTTTTAGCAACTTCTGGCGCAAAAGTTCTGCGTTTATGTTCTTGGTGTGGAACGCCATAAAGTAACCTGAGTTAAAGGGCAGCGCTTCTATCGCCTTGCTCTGGTGGCTGCTGACGAATTCTTTGACAAGCTTGTAGCGCTTTTCCAGCACGAGGCGGAATGCTTCCTTCTGCTTTTCAATCTCTGGATCGGCAAATGCCCGTAAGAGGAGCGACTGGGGGGGCGTGGAGGCACAGCTTACAGAGGAGCGGATTGCCCCCATGAGCTTTTTCACAAGCGCGTCATACTGCACATCGCTCAGCCCCTTGCATGCAAAGCTGATAAAGCCGCAGCGGAAGCCCCAGACAAAGTCTTCCTTCGTCGGCCCGTCTATCTTTGCTGCCAGCACGTTGGGGCTGATGTCTGCAAGGTAGGCGAAGAGAGACTGCTTTTCGATGTTTTCCTCGTAATCAAGTCCGAAGTAAGCATCATCGCAGCACACGAGGAACTTGGTGCCGCCGTCGGCAAGCTTTTTGATAATCTGGACAATCTGCCGGGCTTCATCGGCGGTGGGGCTGTAGCCGGAAGGGTTCTGCGGAAAATTCAGCAGCACGCGCACGGTGCCAGACTTTGCCTGCTCGCAGAGCGTTTTTTCAAAGCCTGCGATGTTAAAGCGTCCCTCCGCAAACATGGGAAACTGCACGTAGCCCGCCCCCCTCCGCGCGCCCGCGATGAGCACGTAGTTGTCCCATGAGGGGTCTGCCGCAACGAGAGGTTTTGTCTCGTCAAGGAAGAGGTCTGCAAGATATGAAATGCCCGCCGTCAGCCCCGGCACCAGCACGGGCAGGGAAAACGCCTTGTCTTTGAGCGAGGGATTTTTCTTGAGGATATTCTGTTTCCAAGCTTCCCGCAAGTCTGGATTGCCTGCGGTAGGTGCATACGCCACCAGCTCCCGGGAATCCAGTCCGGGCACTATCTTGTGGATGGCAGGCAACACGGCAGGACTTCCGTCAATCACGGTCATGCCGATGGTGCCGTTTGCCGTCTTGCCAAGCTTTTTGGCTTCGCCGCTCTGGGCTATGATTCCTTTGGGAAAATACAGTCGCTGTCCCAGATCTGAAAGAAGGCTGCCGGGCGTGGTGCCCGCAAGCATATCGTTTAACTCTTTTGCTAATGGCGTTATCATAGTGACTACAGTATGTTGCAAACGGGGGCGAATGTCAAGAAAAGCCGCAAGAAATTTGTATATTTATGCAATTTTTATGTATGAACACTGATTTGCCGTATAATCGGCTTTATTGCTATATTTGGTGGCAGAAAATACCGGAAATGCAAGGAGGCCGAGATGATGGAATACCGCAATCAGACTTTTGATGAAGAGCGGGCTTTGTATGCGGCGCACGGGGCTCTTGTTGAAAACTGCAAGTTTGATGGACCCGCTGACGGGGAATCCGCCCTTAAAGAGGCATCGGACATAAAGGTTCGTGGCTGCCTTATGAACCTGCGCTATCCGTTCTGGCATGTGGCAGATGCGGAAATCTCCGGCTGTGAGCTTACGCAAAACTGCCGCGCCGCCCTGTGGTATGACAAGGGCATTGTGATTGACTCGTGCCGTATGAATGGAATCAAGGCTTTGCGGGAGTGTGACGGCATCACGCTGAAAAACAGTACCGTCAATTCAGAAGAGTTCATCTGGAAATGCCGCAATCTTTCTGTGGAAAACGTAACAATCGAAGGCTCTGTATATCCCTTTTTTGAGGTGGACGGCGCGAAGATTGCAGGACTCAAGATGAAGGGAAAGTATTCGTTCCAGTATTGCAGCAACATTGAAATTGCGGATTCCGAGCTGGACACGAAGGATGCATTCTGGCATATAAAAAACGTCACCGTGCGCGACAGCGTGGTCAAAGGCGAGTACCTCGGCTGGTATTCCGAGAACCTCACGCTCATAAACTGCCGCATCAGCGGAACCCAGCCGTTCTGCTACTGCAAGAACCTCGTCCTCGAAAACTGCACGATGGAAGGCTGCGACCTTGCCTTTGAGCGCAGCACTGTCCAGGCAAGTGTACGTGGGACAATAGACAGCGTGAAAAATCCCCTCGGCGGCAAAATCGAGACTGACTGCATAGGGCAGATCATTCTGGAGGAAAGCGTCATCGGGACAAACAAGACTGAGATTATCTGCAGGCACTAGTTCCCGTCGGTATTGCTGCCGATACGGAAAAATTTTACTTACCGATACGAAAAAATTTGCCGTCCGTACAGAAAAGTCTATACGTCCGAAAAAAAATCCGTACTTACCGATACAGAAAAATTTGCCGTCCGTACAGGAAAGTCTGTACGGGCGGCAAAAAAATCCGTACTTACCGATACGGGAAAAATTTACCGCCCGATAGCAGATTATATGGCTCTGGACAAGCACGAAATCGAATTTTATTGCCGTTTGTAGACATAGTATGTGTCTTCGTCATCGTAGGGGTCATGGAGCACTGCGTGAAGTTCATAGCGGGGAAGGTCGAGGGGATGCAGGGTGATGACGAAATCCGTCATAGCATTCTGGACATAGTAATCCCGCACCTCGTCCTGCTCCGGCAGCGGCATAGCGGTTTCAGAAAAATACTTGCAGCTGGGAAGGATATCCGCAAGCGTGTAAAAGCCGGTATCTGCAAATTTGTAAGTCAGCAGAGAGGGAGAAGGCACCGTCTTTGCAATTTCCCTGAATTGATACTGAGGCATTTCCTCCCGCTTTATCTTCATTCGTCCGATTTCCCGATAGGTCAGCAGGCAGAAAGCCGCAGAAAAAACAAAACTTGCTGCCAGGGCATATTTTCTCTTGTTTTCGGGAACACGGGAGAGAAAACGGTTCAGGGGAACTATGGCAAATATGACGTATATGTTCAGCACAAATGACGAATAGGGAGACTGCCTGTTCAAGAAAAAGACAAAGAAATACGAAAACAGCAGGGAAAAACACAGGGCGGCAAGCAGCCGTTTTTCATTTTCCTTCCAGAGAAAATAGAAACTCATTGCGGTGAAAAGCGTAATGAAGAAGATTTTATGGCACAGATAGGGGAATGGCTTTATGCAGTTCTTTATGATGGCAAGCAAACCCAGCTTTTCTGACGATGGCGTATACAGAAACATATTATGGTAGAAATAAACGGTAAACCAGTCCTTTATGGCGTGATGCCAGCCAAAATAGATAAAGTAGGGAAGCGCAGAAGCGATAATGCCGAGGATAAAGCACAAGATGCACATTCCAAGCGCGGCAAATTTCTTTTCGCGTATGTACACATACAGGGGAACAAAAATCCAGCCTATGAAAAAGCCAAGGCAGGTGTATTTTATCCACAGCACGCAGCCGCAGCAGACGCCGGTAAAAAACAGCTCCTGCCCGCTATAGTCCGTCTTCTGCTTGAGATGCTTTGCGGAAACATACAGCGCGTACATAAAGAACGGTATGGAAAACTCTTCCGCAGTATCTCCCCATGATATGTTGTACGCGGCATAGATGAGCGCACCGACGAGGGGGAAGACAAACAGCACCGATTTTGAAGTGAAGAGCCTGACTGCTTTATAGGCAAAATAGGAAAAAAACGTGGCGAAAAGCACTTCCATGATAAAGCCGCCGTGGAATGTATGCCGCGACAGCAAGTAGGCAGCCGCATGGATAAACCACAGCAGCGGCCCCTTGTGGTCATACAGGTCTCTGTAAGGCACCTTGCCAAGGACAAGCCCCTTGCCCATGGTAAGGAAGGTATTCGGATCGTCCCATGTATTGTAGCGGTAGAGAAATGACGAGGTCGTGCAGAAAGACAAAACACAGAAACAGGCGGCAAACAGGACGGCAAGGATGAAAAACACGTTGTGCTCCCCCTCGTCGTCCACATCCGCTTTGTGTGAGGGAAAATGCAGAATATAGAGGGGCACGATGATAAGGACAATCAGCGGTCTGATGGCAAAAGAATGAAAGCGCTGCTGCCAGCGAGAGGCTTCATAGCGGGTGTTGCTGACAGAAAGAATGAAATGAATCAGCATATTCTGTACCGGCGGAATCAATACAATCAAGGTTGCAGCAACAAGCGCCGCCCACACTGCGCAGGCAATCTTCTTTTTCTTTGTCATTCTCTATCTCCTAACTGAACTAAGGCGCTGTTTATTATCTTGAAATTCTTCACCGCATGCAAGCCGATTTTGCATATCTTCTTAATATTTATGGAATTCTTCCCTCCTTGACGCGGTTTGAAGGTAATAGGAAGAAATGCCATATTCACTTTGTACTTTTTGAACAGCACGGTAAGGAGCACGTTTGGCAAATTAAAGTCTGCCGGTATTATTTTAATATATGTTTCAAGAATATGCGCTTTCATCAGGCGGAAAGGAGTGTTTGCGTCTGCCACCTTTACGCGGAAGATGCAAAAAAGCACAAATTTCAGCACCTTTGCCACAATGACACGGGAAAAGCCGTCCTTTCTGTGCTTCCTGCAGCCGATTATCACGTCAAAATCATGACGCTTCTGCCAGAATGCATCGAATTCAGCCGGCAAGGTCTGTCCGTCCGAATCCGTCTGAAACACATAGCCTTCTTTGCAAGATGCCAGTCGTTCCAGGGCATAGCGGTATCCATAAAGCACCGTTGGTCCGTGCCCGCTATTTTCTTTGTTGAGCACTTCTAGCTGTGGCAGCTCCGCTTTTAAGGAAAGCAATTTTTCTAATGTAGAATCCTTTGAGCCATCATTTATAACAATCAGCCGTGAACCGGCTCCCGCTTTCTGCACAACGGTATGCCATTCCCGTGCAACAGATTCTATCATCTCCTCTTCATTATATGCAGGGATAACGATATACAGCACATCTTCTTCCATAAAATTACTCCTCTGTATGTGGTCTGAAAATGTAATACTCATCAATCTGCCTTGCGAGCCTATAATCAGGCAGGATGCCCAGTATATCTGAATCAGGATTTCTGCTTATTATCAGCGCGGGGCGGTTTTGTAAATCCATCTTAAAACTTTGCATCATGGCTTCGGTCATGGGAATGGGGCGGTAGGCAAATTTTGACACCGCAAAACGATTGGCGGCATTATAAATCCAGCACTCATTTCCATCGACAATTATCTTTTCAGAGGGGGCTGTAGTATTGCAGACATAGTTTACAAGCTGTACAGAATAGTCAGGCTTTCGCCTTGCTTTGATGCCCTTCAGCCAGCTGTGTGCGAGCGGCAGAAAGAGGATTCCCATCATGCCTATGCAAAGATACGCCAGAAAGCACCGCTCTTTAGAGCCGATGGCATCCTCCAGCAAATGGAAGGCAAATGCAAATGGTAAAAACATGAAGGGGATAAGTGCCATTGAATAATTTCCGTAAGCATTTCCCGGTAAAACAATTACAAGAAAGGTCAGCAGAAAACCGCAAAAATTGAAAAGTGCAGGTAAAAAATGCCTGTGGAGCGGGGCGTTTTTCACAGCTGCGGCAAGAAAGAGTACATTTCCAATAAAAGAGAGTTCAAAAAGACTTTTTTTGAAAAAAAACTTGAAATAATTTTGAAATACGAACTTATTTTCTGAAATTTGCACTCGGAAAAATAATAATTTTTTCATAGTTAAGGTTTAGGTTAAAAAAAGGGAGGCAAGGGTTCGTGAGAGCCCTTGTCTTTGTATGCACCCC
>CAKZZK010000339.1 GCA_937885235.1 uncultured Treponema sp. | reverse complement strand
TTTCGTCTGTTTTCCAATGGGTTTATCCCTTGTAGCGACTTTTGAAACTGGCTCAACTGCATTTGAGAGGTGTGAACATGCGAAAGAATGACCAAAAGCAAGAGACCAAAGAAATTCCGGCGCCAAAAATATTGGTCTTTATGGTGCAGCAACTTAACAATACAGCATACGAAAAAGAAGCCGCATTGCAATGCGAGGAAAGCGGTACCAACGTAGCACGACTGCAAGGGTATCTTGCGGGTGTGCGAAGGTACAAGCAGATAATCCGCGAAAGTGGATACACGCTTGATGCCAAGTATGACGACACCACGGAACGCAAGCTGTCATTTTTTGATGAAAATGGCTGCACCATTAAATTGCAGGAATTGCGCGAAACGGTATCTGATATTGACGAAATGACCGGATCGACTGCTTATGAAAATTTCAAGGACAAATGGCAGAAAGCAGTTGAGACGCGGAAAGACTGGCTGTTTTATACCAGTGAAAAAGGGCGTGATTTACACTTTGCAAAAGGCTGGTATGAAGCAATGAAAGAAATCGACGACACAATCACCCGTCTGCACAAGGAACTTGAAGCGGCGGAAAAGGAAGCCGCCGAAAGTCTGCCGTTCGATGATACGGACGACGGCACGGACGACATCGGGCAGGAAATCTATTAGGTGGGAACGCGCACAGGGGGTGCTTAAAGGCGGGTTCAAATCCCGCGCGTTCCAATCGGCGGAAGCGGTGCGCAACGCGGAAGCCAAAAATAATTTTTACGAGGTGCAAACATGACACAAGGATTTTTAACCGAACTTCTTACCCGATTGAACGGCAAGAGTTTTGAGAAACACGACATCAAAACGATTTTTGCTGTCAGATATTTTGAGGTGCTGGACGACGGCTCGGCAAAAATAATCTTAAAGCCGACGGATAACCCCGACTATGACCCGCTGTATTGGCAGAAATTACAGGCGGAGCAGGGGGCGCAGAATGAAAGTAACTAACAATCTTCATCTGCCCGCCGCGTTCGTACAGGCGGTGAGCGTAGAGCGGCATAACAAGGCGGGGTGCTATTCCGCGACCACGCTCAACAAGGGCGTTAAGGAAATCATCTTGCAGGAGCGGCACTGGGAAGAATTCTCCGTGGACGCGGCGGACAATGTATGGGCGGTTTTCGGAACTGCCGTCCATGCGATTTTGGAGAAATACAGCGACGGCAACTTCCACGAGGAAAAGTTTGACATCGCCGTTTCCGAAAGCCGCGTAACGGGCGTGGTAGACAGTTACGACATGGAGCGCGGAATCATCGCCGACTGGAAAACCGCCAGCGTGTACAAAGTTATGAAAGGCGACTTTGCCGACTGGTACAAACAGGGCATGACCTACGCATGGCTCTTGAAGCAGAACGGCTTGGATGTGCGCCGCTGCCGCTTCATCGCGCTCTTAAAAGACCACAGCAAGAGCAAGGCAAAGACGGACAGCACCTATCCGCAGTCGCCCGTATTCGTGTATGAGTTTGAAATCACGCCCGAAGAACTGACAGCAACGGGCGAGAGAATCACGGCGAAAGTAAAGGCAATCGAAGAAGCGGAGAGAATGGCGGACGACGAAATCACGCCCTGCACCGCCGAGGAACGCTGGGCGGACGCTGACAAATACGCGGTTATGAAGAACGGGCGTAAGACCGCCGTGCGCGTATTCGACACGCTCATTGACGCGGAGAACTGCGCGGGCGAACTGGGCAACAGCCACTATGTGGAGCACCGCCCTGCAATTTCCCGCAAATGCGGAGAATACTGCCTGTGCAAGGATTTCTGTAATTTCTACAAAAAGGAACAGGGGGCAGCGAAATGACAGACATAAACACAGTGAACATCATCGGGCGGCTGGTGCGCGACATTGACAGTGGTTCATTCGGGTATACCGCAGGCGGCATGGCTCGGCTCAACATCAGCATTGCAACAAACCGCAGCCAGAAAACAGGCGGACAGTGGGTAGACAAGGCATCATTTTTTGATGTCACCGTCTGGGGCAAGTCGGCGGAGAATATCAAGCCGTATCTTTCCAAGGGCAAGCAGGTAGCGATAGAAGGATACCTTGACCAGCAGCGATGGGAGAAGGACGGGCGCAAATATAGCAAGGTCTGCATCATTGCAAACGCCGTCCAGCTGCTCGGCGGCAAGGACAACGCGCGGAACACGCCCCAACAGGCGGGAGCTTATTCTGACACGGGAAATGGCGACGACTTTCCCGAAGACATAGAATTCTAGGGGAGGGGGTATGGAAAATGCATTGCAGCTGTACGAATCATTGTCCCGTCCGCCTAAAACAGCCCTACGTGAGATAGCGGCAGGAAAGCTAAGGGGAAAGACAGACATCAATCCGCAGTGGCGATACAAGGCGATGACCCAAACATTCGGACTTGTCGGAATCGGCTGGAAATACGAAGTGCAGAAGCTGTGGACGGAGCAGGGCGCGGGCAATGAAAAACTGGCATTTGCGCAGGTCGCCGTTTTCGTAAAGGACGGCGAAGTCTGGAGCGAGCCTATTGTCGGGATCGGCGGAAGCCGACTTGTGGCACTTGAAAAAGGCTCGGCGGTTTCAAACGACGAGGGCTACAAAATGGCGGTAACGGACGCTTTCAGCACGGCATTAAAAATGCTGGGGGTAGCTGCCGACATATACGCCGGGTTCTGGGACGGCTCGAAATATAAAGACGAGCCGCAGGGCAACGCGCAGACACCCACCCCGCCGGAAAAGTCCGCACAGGAGGCAGAGCTGAAAGGCGGGCCAAGTACCGAAGCGGAAAAGGCACGGATCAGAGAACTGTGTGAAGCGAAGTATGCGAATGGCGCGGCGGTTTTCTCGAAAGAGGAAAAGCGCCTGTACTGCACCTACCGCAAGGAAAAGACTGCGGCAGAGCTGATAACGTTTATCGAAACCGCGCTACGCAACAGGCGCAAGGATGCGCCAGAGCTGTCCGAAAACAAGGCGGCACAGCTCGCGCAGCAGGCGGCGGACGATGAACAGCAGGGCTTTGACATATTCTAGGGGTACGGCAAATGGTGAAATTCGTACTACATCGGGCATTCTACAAAGGGCATATCGCCTTTGAACTACCAACTGACGGCGGTATGCGTGAATCAATAAGGCGAGAGCTCACCAAGTGCCGTGACAAACACAATGATTATGTGCTCGTGACCATGGAGCAGCCGAAGAAACCCCGAACGACGGGCGCTTATTCGCAGAACCACCATCTAAACGGGCACATAATGCAAATATGCAACGAAACGGGCAACAGTTACGACGCAATTAAATACTGCGTAAAAATGCTTGCAGTTGAAGAAATGGGCTATCCCTATCAAATGCTGGACTGCCTCATTTGCCCGCAAAGCGAATCGGACTGCAGCACGGAAGACTGTGCAAAACTTATAGAGGCTGCCCATGTATGGGCAGCGCAGCATGGGATTATTTTACAGGAGTAAACACTATATGAATATCAATATTAAGAATTGCAAGGTGCATCTTATTACGGGCACAGAAACTATGAACATCAGCAGCCTGGAGGAAACAAAGGACGCGGGCATCATCGGTATGCAGCGCACCTACACCCTTGCAGGATTTCTTGCCCGCAAAGATGAGGTAAACATTGGCGACAGAGTAAAGCTCCCATCGTTTACCGTGCCCGAACACGTGATTGCAGGTGACGACGACATGAAATTTGATGAAATCCATATCAACGATGAATACGCCGCAGTAGCGGGCAGAGACAAAAACGGGCTTTTATTAAAATTCGAGCGTATATTATTTAACAGCGCGGTCGACTTTAACGGCGAGACAGAGTTTAGCAAGACACAGCAGGGGCAATACCTTGGCGGCGCATTCAAAGAGGCTATGAACAGCGCAGGAATTCCTGCTGATAGCTGCCGCCTTATCTTTAAAGAAGAGATGTTCGGCGACAGCAGGCTTGAGTTTTTCAAAACTGGCAGAAACCGCATCGCTTTTGATAAAGACGAGGATTTTAGCATTTGGTGCTGGCTTGGTACGGCGTACGGTGTTACGGGCTTCTGCGGCGTGGGCAGCCACGGCGATGCGGGCTACTATTCTGCTGCGATCGTGGGCGCGGTTTCCCCCGCTTTATATATCCGCTAATCAGACAATCGGCAGGGCTTTATGCCCTGCTGTACAAGAGGTGCAAAATGAAACAAGACAGATTAAACGAAATAGAGGCATATATGCTTGCCGTAGCGGTTAGCAGGCGGACGCTTGGTCATCGGATATTCGGTGAATACGATGTCGTGACGGGGGAACATATCCCTATGACGGTGGCAGAAGATATTTTCTTTTTTGCCTCGGAAAGAAACATAAAACTGACGGCAGGAGTGGTTATAGCAAGGGCAAGATGGCTCTCATTTAAATATATTAAAAAGAACCGCTTTGCTCTGTTTGGTAACAGCTACGACCTATACAACCAAGACGACAGATATAACGGCATGGCAGGCGTACAAGTTAAAACAGGGCATTATACAAGCATAGATGTCTTAAAAAAAAGGGAGGCAGCAAAGCGGATGTGCATGGCGGGAGCAACATACAAGGAAATAGCGTCTGTTATTGGGATATCGCAACGGTATGCACGGAATCTATGTACGGATGCAGGCGTTACAAGTAAAAGATGGCAGACTGCGAAAGAACGCAAAGCATTGGTATTACAGCTAAGGGAACATGGTATGACATTTCGGGAGATTAGCGAACAGCTTGGCATATCCTTACGATGGGCGCAACACATTGCGGCGGCAGGAATATGACACAGACGCAGGAAGAGCAACGCCGCTACGCACTGGCAATCAGCGGCGGCGTTTGCGAGGTCTGCGGGAAGCCCCTTATGGACGGACAACCACAAGGGGCGCACCGCATAGGTAACACGGAAGCAAATCGTGCAAAATACGGTGATTTAGTCATAGACCACCGCTACAACATTGGTTATGTATGCAGCCTTTCTTGCAATGGACGGCTCGATATCAGCGGTGACGCGGGCGCGTGCATCTTGCTTTGTAGGAAAATTTATGTCACTGAAGCACGAAAATACGGAGTAACAACATGAGCGAATCATTTGTGATGTACAGGTCATTTCACGAAGCTCTAAAAGAACTTTCTCGCGAACAATACGGCAATGTTATGTATGCGATAAACGAGTATGCATTGAACGGAACGAAACCGGAATTTTCTGGCATAGAAAAGGTTCTGTTTATGCTGATGAAACCGCAGATTGATGCCAACAACAAACGAAAAAATAACGGGAGATATGGGCATTTAGGCGGCAGGCCTGTAAAAACATCGGCACCCGAAGATACAGCCAATGAGCCGACGGAGTGTAACGATACACAAAAAACTGATGCCGGACAAAAAGCTGCATCTGACCATACAGAGATCCAGAAGCGCTTTGTCAAGCCGACAGTCGAAGAAATCGCTACCTATTGCGCGGAACGTAAGAACGGCGTAGAGGCACAAGTATTCTTTGATTTCTATGAATCCAAAGACTGGAAGGTAGGGAATCAGCGAATGAAAGACTGGCGGGCTTGCATACGCACATGGGAGCAGCGGCGAAAAAACGAGGTCAAGCAAGCAGGTACGATATGGGGAAAAGAAAATGAAATCCCCGAAAACTACTATGAGATGATGTAATAGACCTGCTATGAAATGTCAATTAGGTAATTGAGATTTCATAGCTTTTTCAGC
>CAKZZK010000338.1 GCA_937885235.1 uncultured Treponema sp. | reverse complement strand
GCGCTGGAGACCATGCGCTCCTGCCAGATACAGACTCTCTGAAGAATAGCTTTAAAGTTAAAGGTGCATTTCCTTGACGAGGCGCACGGCTTTCCATTCACTTATATTCCGCTCCTCGCTGTCGAAATTCACGCCCACCTTGATGCTGTATCGCCACTCTCAATCGCATCATCTATGGCAAAAATATCCGAATCTGTCCTTCCCTGCGTATTGTGCAGATACACAGGCGCGAGGCTTTCCGTAAAGCCGTATTTTACCTCATCGTTCGGATAACCAAGCGTATATCTTTTTCGCCGTTCGTCATAAGCTTTTATGGTCAGATAGCCAGACTGGTAAAGCAGGGGCACTACGTCTTGATTTTCAGGACGATAATTGCTGACCTCTTCCGCAGAGGTGTTCAGGCTGCCATCAGAAAACTTTCGGGGGTCAAAATCTATTTCGCTCAGCCTTTTCACAAGGAATGTGGGGGTTCCTGTTTCAAACCAGTACTTGCCAAATTCCTGAGAGCTAAATGCATTTATTATGCTGAAAGGATTATAAATGCCCGGTGATTTCCTCGTAAAATGATAGCCATCATACATCTGCTTCAACGTGGCAAGGCATCCGTCACGCGTCATGTGGTTTTCCGCAGCCAGTGCATCTATTTCGGGAGAGAAGTCCCGCTCCAACTCTTCCTGCGTGATGCCGCAGAGCGCGGCATAGGCAGAATGCATGGAAATGTCCTGCAACTGGTTCAGGTCGCTGAAAATGCTCACTTTGCTGAATTTCGTTACACCGGTGAAAAGCACGAAGCGCGTATATTTATCGCAATCCTTGAGCACAGCGAAAAAGCCTTTGTACAGCTCCCGGTTTTTCTGCTCCTGCTCTGGATATATCTCCATAGTCTTTAACAGCGGATTATCGTATTCATCCACAAGCACGACGACGCGCCGCCCTGTTTTTTCAAAGGTATTTTTGAGCACGTTCTGAAAACGCACGGAAAGAGTCGGTTCATCGCCAGACAGACCGTATTTCTGCTCGAAATCCATGAGACAGTTACGGAGCGCGCTTGAAAGCCCTTCCTCCTTTGTGAACTCGCCCCCCGCAAGGCTGAATTTCAACACGGGATATTCAGCCCACTCCTTTTCCTTTTCAGAAGATCAGGTGAGTAGCTATAAATACACTATAAGCGGTGACAGCGTCGTACTCGAAGGAATATATCCTGCAAACGCAAGCTCGGCACACATAACTGCAGTGGGCTCTATGTCTCCAGGTCCAGGAAATATCAGCTTTACGCATGGGAAGCCCGGATCCAGCAACGGACATTGGAAAATCAGTGGAATCCGTACTAAGATTTCTGATGAAGGTGTTTATTTTGATGAAGGAGATGGCAGCGGAGAAGTGCCTGGCTACAATATCTACGATGATGACAGCAGGCTCGAAATGGCTATATATGATGACAGTGTTGAAAATACAAAGAATACTCCAGCCTTAGGTTACATTTCTGCCACCTATACTGGCTCCGGCTCTACCCGCACCGTCACCATCAACGATGTCTCTTCTTCCGCAGACTGCATAGTAGGCTTAGACAAGCTCAAAAACCGTTCGCACACCTTGACCTTTACAGACGAGCATCCAACGACATATACAATAAAGAAATAATCTATCGCGCCTTTACATGCGAAATTCATACGACCGGAGCAGCTTCCACAGCTTCGGCGTTTTTGGGCACATTGCCACATTGTTTAAGCCATGCAAGATTGTCATTGTCAATCTTCGTGTGAATGTCGGTTTTGGGCATTTTCACCGGCTGTATGTAATAAAAGCCGCCGTTGCTGTTCGGGTTGCTCGGCGGTATATCCGAAAAGTTTATTTCGCTATCGGGCATTTTATTCAGTCTTTCAAGCGTTGCCCGCTCCTCATCGGTCAGCGGCGGAAAATCAATAACCCTGTATTCTCTTTGCGTTTTCTTCATAAAGCTT
>CAKZZK010000337.1 GCA_937885235.1 uncultured Treponema sp. | reverse complement strand
GAAGCCCTGGCGGGCAAGGCCGGGGCCAGGGAGCGCCGCCAGGCGATGCTGGATGCCGTCAAGTCCTTCCTCGCCCTGTCCAGGGACACGACCATCGCCGGCCTGTCCGCCGCCGGACAGAAACTCGATGCCTGGCTCAACGGAGAAGCGCAGGAGCCCGCGGAGGGGGCAGCCGCATGAGACGCTTCGTCATTCCCGGTCTCCGCTTCGTCATTCCCGGCTTGACCGGGAATCTCCTCCTTCTCCTGCTCCTCGCCGCCTGCTCCCGCGGGCCCTCGCTTCAGGAGCAGCTGGTCGCGCGCGTGGCCCTGCTGAGCGAGAGCGACGAGCTCGGCACGGTGGAATACACCGTGCGCAAGGCCGTCCGCGCCCGCGACGAAGGCGAATGGTTCAAGATCGGCAACCGCCGCATCCTCTTCTCCTGCACCGCCCACATCAAGGCGGGCATCAACCTGGACCGCATCCCGCTGGACAAGCTGGTGGTGGACGAGGGTCGGCGCTCTGTCTCGCTCGTGCTGCCGCGTGCCACAGTCCAGTCCATCAACATCCCGCCGGAGGAGATCCGCCTCGAGTACGAGGACATAACCGGTTTCCGTCAGCATTTCAGCGACCGGGAGCGGCAGGCCCTGCTCAAGCAGGGCGAGCGGGACATCGTCCGCGACCTCCCCAGTCTGGGGATCCTCGCCGAGGCAGAGGAAAATGCCCTCGCCCTGCTCAGAGGGAAAAAAGTGGCTGCCAAAAAGCAGTTAGACCAATACCTCTTCACCGAGGATATGGCAAGCCCCAGCAGCGGGGATGAATATCTGCTATTCGATGTGCTCAAGACATCGTTCATCAGGAAGGACTACAGCACAGCCGTCAAGGAACTGGAACGCTTCCTCGCCCAGAACAGGAGCGCCGCCGTCACGAACCGCGCTACGTTCTATTTGGGGGAATCGTACTATTTTACCGGCGATTACATACGCGCGCTTAATGAATTTTTAAGCCTGAGCACCGTCTACCCCGTGCTTTCGCGCAGGTGGATAGACAGCTGCCTTGACTTCTATTCGCTTTCTTCTGCGTTGTAGGGAGCGTGATTGGTGCAAGAGGCAAGTCCACTACAATTGTGAGTATGTGGACATGGATATAAAATCAGAACTACATAAAAAAGCCGGTGGCACAACCGTCCACCGGCTTTTTTATGCAAAGTTATAGCGTTATCGCATCGTTACCGCTTGTTGTTCCAGTACGCCGCATTCCAGCGAAGCTCGTTGCGGAACTGCGGGATATTTGTGGAAGCGTCGATGACGTCGCATTCAATGCCCACCATCTCGCACCAGTCACGCAGCATGTCGCTCGTGATGATGTTGCTGAACGCGGTGTGATGGCCGCCGCCTGCAAGGATCCATGCCTCGGCGCTTGTGGACAGACTGGGGAAGGGCTTCCACAGCATGCGTGCCACAGGCAGCTTGGGGAGCGGTGCTTCAGGAGGAATCACCTCTATTTCGTTTACCACGCAGCGGAAGCGGCTGCCCATGTCCACAACTGCGGCGACAAGCCCCTTTCCTTCAATGGCGTTGAAGACAAGGCGGGCGGGATCTTCCCTGTCGCCTATGCCGAGCGGGTGCACTTCAATTTTGGGCTTTGATACGGCGATCTCGGGGTCAACCTCAAGCATGTGGCTGCCCATGTTCGCTTCTTTGCCCGGTTCAAGATTGTAGGTGTAATCCTCCATGAACGCATTGCCCTTGCCCTTGGTAATCAAACCGTGCGTCATCACCTTGAAGGTGCGGACGAGGGCAGAGGTCTTCCAGTCTCCTTCCGCGCCAAAACCGTAGCCGTCTGCAAGCAGGCGCTGGATGGCAAGACCCGGCAGCTGCTTCATGCCGTGCAGATCCTGGAAATTGGTGCAGAGCGCGTTGCCATCCTTGTCCTTGAGGAAGCGCCGCAGGGCAATTTCAATCTTTGCCTGCTCCTTGATATGGCTGATGGTGAAGTCCTTGTCATTGCCGAGCACGATTTCATACTTCTGGTTGTACTCGTCATACAGGGCATCGATATCCGCCTGAGATACCTCGTTCATGTATGCCACAAGGTCGCCGATACCGTAATAAGGCACTGACCAGCCAAACTTGATCATCGCCTCCACTTTGTCGCCATCGGTTACGGCTACCTCGCGCATATTGTCGCCAAAGCGGATGACGCGCAAAAGCTTGCCGTCAGCCACAGCGCGGGCAACACGCATCCAGTCAGCAATCCGCTTCTGCGTTTCAGGATGGCTCCAGTGCCCTACGATGACTTTGCGCGGCAGATCCATGCGGCTCGTGATGAAGCCGAATTCGCGGTCTCCGTGCGCACTCTGGTTCAGGTTCATGAAGTCCATGTCCATCGTGTCATAGGGGATGCGCTCGTTGAACTGTGTGTTCAGCTGGAGCAAGGGCTTTTTGTAGGCATTCAGACCGGTTATCCACATCTTTGCAGGGCTGAAGGTGTGCATCCAGCAGATAACGCCCGCACAGGTGTTGTTTGTGTTTGCCCGCTCCAGCATATCCCTGATGGCATTCGGGGTGAGCAGTGTTTCCTGCCACACGAGCTTGCAGGGAAGGGTGCCGCTTGCGTTCAGCTTTTCGACAATTTCCTGAGCGTCCTTCTTTACTTGTACGAGGGTTTCCTCGCCGTACAAATCTTGGCTTCCGGTCAAAAACCAGAACTCATATTTTTTCAGATTCATAAAAATCCTCCTTTTAACCTTGTTTTTCTACCTTGAAGCGCATGACGTTCCAGGACGCGGGCTTCAGGTTGATTTTGTACTGTTCCTTGTCGCCTGTGACGAGCGGGGCTTCATGGGGCTTGACCGCATCCGGCTGTTCAAGGGAATTCTTTGCATCGAGGTTTCCACCGGCAAGCTCGGTGCGGTAGCACATCTCTGTTTTGCCGAATGAAAGCAGATCGAGCTCTGTCTCCGAGCTTTCCGTTTTGCTTGAGTTCAGCGCAAAGACCGTCAGCTCCTTTGCCTCCTCGTTGTAAACCGTAGAGAAAATAACTGCCGGAACATCGCCGTATTTTTCCGTGTGCTTTGTCTCTGACTTTACCACGGGGCTAAGCACCGTGCCGCGGCCATACACAGACACGTCGCGGAAAGGATAGTAGATGCTCTGCTTGTACGCGCCCTTGCCCGGTTCGGTAAAGATAGGAGCAATGACGTTTACCAGCTGCGCAAGGCAGGCGACGCGCACGCGGTCTGCGTGGTTGAGCAGGGTTATCGCCATGCCGCCAAAGGTGAGCGCGTCCAGCAGGGAGTAGTGGTCTTCCAGAATGCGGGGTGCCTTTTCCCACGGATGGGGCTGCTGATGCTGCTGATACCACACGTTCCATTCATCGAAAGAAAGATACACAGTCTTGTTGCTGCGTTTGAGCGCCTTTACGTAATCGCAGGTAGCGGTGCAGGTCTTGATGAACTGGTCCATATCATAGAAGGAAGCGAGGAAGTCATCATCATTGCCGTAGTTCTCAAAGTAACGGTGGATAGAGATGTAGTCCGTCAAATCATAGGTGTGCTCAAGCACAATCCTGTCCCATTCGGGATAGGTGGGCATAGAGGAAGTCGCGCTGCCGCAGACCACTACCTTGATGGAGTCATCAGTCCATTTCATCAGCTTGATGGCTTCAAGCGCCTTCTTGCCGTAGTCGTTCGCATCAAGATGGCAAATCTGCCACGGACCGTCCATCTCATTGCCCACGCACCAGTACTTGATGCCGTAAGGCTCTTTGTGCCCGTTCTTTGCACGCAGGTCGCTCCAGTAGGTACCGCCCGGATAGTTGCAGTATTCCACGATGTCCGCAGCATCCTGCGGGGTGCCCGTTCCCATGTTCACCGCGCCAAGAATCTGCGTTCCCGCTTTCTTAGCCCAGTCATAGAAATCATCAATGCCAACCTCGTTAGGCTCAATCGTGTGCCATGCCCTGTCCAAGCGCACGGGGCGCCCGCTGCGGGGACCTATGCCGTCCTTCCAGTTATAACCGGAAAGAAAATTGCCGCCCGGATAGCGCACGAGGGAAACGCGCAGGTCCTTTACAAGGTCGATGACATCCTTGCGGAAGCCCTGCTCATCCGCTGTCGGATGCCCCGGCTCGTAAATGCCCGTGTACACGGCGCGCCCCAGATGTTCTATAAATGAGCTGAACAGATTGTCGTCTACAGCTCCCAGTGCAAAGTCCTTTACAACGGTGATCTTTGTCTTCATGTTTTACTCCATTTATTCTGTCCGGGATACGGACATACCGCGTTTTGTATTCTCGCCCTGAATGCAATGTACGAACCGCATTCAGCGCACAAGATGTCGGAGCGAAGGGAAGGACAGGACTTGCAGAGTGCAAGCCGCCTCGCGTATTCCTCCGGCATCGTGGTGACACCCGCTACAAAAGCCATCTTGTCCACCGCAGCTGCAATGCTTGCGGCATCTATCTGTGCCTGCAATGCCCGCAGTTCGCATTCGGGGCAAAAGGTCTTTGTGCCAGACATCAGGCGTAGACGGTGACTGCCGCGACCGCGTGGGCGGGAAGGCTTATGGCAACGGTATGCGCATCCGTAATCTTTGCCGCAAGGGCCTTTTCCACCACGTTGTCGCCCTTCTCGAAGGTGTTGATGCTGTTCATCTTTTCGCCGGTCACAACGGTCGCTTCCGCGCTTGCAAGGGATGCCGCAAGCCCTGCAAAGCCAATCTCAATGTCCTTTGCCGTATCCACATCGGGATTTGCAACGGTGATGAGGTACTTTGTCTTGCCGGTCTTTTCATCCTTTTTCTCGGAGGCAGACACGCTGAGTCCCGGTACAATGATGTCTTTTTCCTGCAGACCTGCAGACGGAGAGGCAAAGCTTGTGCCCAAAAGCTGCGCGCCCTGATGTCCCTTGTACTGGTGGAAGACGTGCCAGGTGGGGGTAAGGACAATCTTGTCGCCCTCGGTGAGCACGGGGGACTGCAGCACGTTGACAGCCTGAGCGAGGTTTGCCACACGCACACGGTCAGAATGGTTGTTGAAGATGTTGAGGTGTATGCCCGCAACCACTGCGTCGCAGACAGAGTTCTGCTGATAGAGGAAGCCAGGATTTGTTCCCGGCTCCGGCGCAAACCAGTTGCCCCATTCGTCCACCACGAGGGAGACGCGCTTTTCGGGGTCGTACTTGTCCATAACTTCACCGTGGCGGCGAACCAGTTCGTCCATGCGGAAGGCGTTCTTCATGATGCGGTTCCAGCCTTCCTTGTCGAAGTCTGTTGCAGAGCGCTTGTCTTCCCAGCGGTACTCATACGTATAATAGTGCAGGGAAAGACCGTCCATCATGCGGCCGGCCTCCCTCATCAGCACGTCTGTCCAGTGGTAGTCGTCCACGTTAGCGCCGCCTGCAATCTTAAAGATTTTATCCTTGCCGTACTGCCGCACAAAGGTCTGGTAGCGCCGGTACTGGTCGGCATAGAATTCAGCACGCATATTGCCGCCGCAGCCCCAGTTTTCGTTGCCCACGCCGAAATAGGAGAGCTTCCACGCTTCCTTGTGTCCGTTCTGCTCGCGGAGCTTTGCCATGGGGCTTTCGCCGCTGAACGTGATGTATTCAATCCACTCGTCCATCTCCTGCACGGAGCCGGAGCCGACATTGCCGCAGACATAAGGCTTGCAGCCAAGCTCTTCACAAAGCCCGAAGAACTCATGGGTGCCGAAGGAGTTGTCTTCAACCACGCCGCCCCAGTTTGTGTTTATCATGCGCTTGCGGTTTTCCTTGGGACCAATGCCGTCTTTCCAGTGGTATTCGTCGGCAAAGCATCCGCCCGGCCAGCGCAGGTTCGGAATATCAATGTCCTTAAAAGCCTGCACCACGTCCTTGCGGTAGCCGTTGATGTTGGGGATGGGGGAATCCTTGCCTACCCAGAAGCCGCCATAGATGCAGCGTCCCAGATGTTCCGAGAAATGCCCGTAAATATCCCGGCTGATGGTTGACTTCTTGTTTTTTGTATCAACAATTATCGTTTCTTTCATAAAAACCTCGTGTCCTTATAGCGCTATATTTTCAAGTATATCGCGAGATTTTTAGATTTGCAACAAAAATATTTGATATTTATCCAAAATTATTATTCGTAAGGGAATTTGTCGCAAGAATTCGAAAGCGACTTTGTCGTATAT
>CAKZZK010000336.1 GCA_937885235.1 uncultured Treponema sp. | reverse complement strand
GCATAGTCTCATCAGGTGTAGATGTAGGTATAGTGGTCTGGTCGAGTATAAGGCCTTCTTCATTGCCGACAGCACAAACCATCTTAGTACCGCCTGCTTCTAGTGCTCCATATAACATTATCCGAATAACCTCCCAAAAAATCCCTTCTGCTTCGGAGCTTCTGCCTTCACTTCCTGCTGGGGAGCATCTGATTTAGGAGCTTCCTCCGGTTTAGTTTCTGGCTTATGTTCCGGCTTAGGGGTTTCAGTCTTGAATTTCGCCAGGTCAACATTCCTGACGTTCCCTCTGAGCGGAAGAATGCTCTTCGGGTTCACAGAGAGTTCATCAACTCCCCACTTCAGGAAATCCTCAGTAAGCGTAGGGTCAGCACCAAGCTCTCCGCAGATGCCTACCCAAGTGCCGTGTCTATGTCCTGCCTCTATGGTCTCACGAATCAGCCTCAACACTGCAGGGTGATGTGTATCAGAAAATCTCTCGAGGTTCGCGCTCTGGCGATCAATAGCGCATGTGTACTGAGTGAGGTCATTAGTGCCGAGTGAGAAGAAGTCGACCTCTTCAGCGAGTTCATCAGCGCACAAAGCAGCTGCAGGAGTCTCTATCATGATGCCGATGGGCACCTCCTTAAAGGGAATGTTCTCTTCCCTCAGGCTGATGCGCACTCCCTTTGCAATGCCCTTCACCGTCTCCACCTGCGCCACGTCCGTGATGAGGGGCAGAAGGATGCGCAGGTTGCCGTAGATGCTCGCGCGGTAGAGCGCCCTCAGCTGGGTGCGCAAAATCTGGGGATAGTAGAGCGCAAGGCGGATGGCGCGGAGTCCCATGAGGGGGTTCTTCTCGTTGAGCGCGGGGATTTCCTTAAAATCAATCAGCTTGTCGCCGCCTGCATCGAGCGTGCGGATTGTCACGGGGCGGTCGCCCATCATCTGCAGCACCTCGCGGTAGGCTTCAAACTGCGTTTCCTCGCTCACCGAATGGGAGAGGATGCCGTCCTTGCCTGCGCTCGGCTGCATGGCATTCATGAACAGGAATTCCGTCCTGAACAGCCCTATGCCGTCCGCACCTTCTTCAAGGGCAATCTGCGCTTCCTCCGGCGTGCCGATGTTGGCAAAGACCTTGAACTTGGTTCCGTCCTTTGTCTGTGCGCCCTTGTTGCGGAATTTGAGGAGGGACGCGCGGTATTTCTTTTCAACCTCTATCTTAAGCCGGTATTCCTGCACCGCGCTGCTGTCAGGAGCGATGATGATTTCGCCACGGTTGCCGTCCACAATGACAAGCTCCCCCTGCGTCACCTCGTCAGCAACATTTTCAAGCCCCACCACCGCGGGAATGCCGTAGCTCTTTGCGAGGATTGCCACATGGCTTGACGTGCCGCCTTCGGTCAGCGCAAGCCCCGCAATCTTCCGCTTGCCGAGGACCACCGTATCGCTTGTCTTCATGGAGTGCGCCACGATGACGGCGTTGTCGGGCACTTCTTCTATGTTAAAGGGATGGTAGTCAAGCAAGATGTCCTGCACCCTGCCGAACACATCTTCAATGTCTTTGGAACGCTCCGCAAGGTAGTCGTTGCCGCTTGAACGCAGCCGCCCCGCGTATTGCTTTACCTTTTTGTCAAGGATGAACTCAATGTTATAGTTTCCAGTCTCGTAGGCGTCCTGCACTTCCTTGGTGAAGACGGGGTCCGCAAGCATAAGCTGGTAGGTTTCAAAGATGATGCGCTGCAGGTTGTCCTTGGGAAGTGACTTAAGGCTCTGGTCAATCTGCAGCCTCACCGTCTCGCAGGCTTCCTCAAAGCGCCGCCAGCCTTCGCCGTGCTCCTCCGGGGAAATCTCTTTCTGGGGAATGATTTTTTCCTTCGTTTCTGGTAAGATGAAGGCATTGCCTATGCCCGTGCCGCTCGCCGCCGAGAGACCAAGAATGATGTTCATTTCTTTATAATAACGGGGAACGGCTGATTGGTCAATGCTCAGAATGCGAGGCGCACTGCTGCCGGTAGCGCTCATAGAGCAGGACTCCGGCGGCAACAGAGACGTTCAGGCTGTCTATGTGCCCGCAGGTGGGAATGGAAAGCATGGTGTCGCACTGTTTTGCAAGCAGGCGGGAAATGCCGCTGCCCTCGCTGCCCATGATGATGCAGGTCCGCGCCGCAAGAGCGGTCTTTCCGAGGGCTTGCCCGCCGGCATCCGCACCGTACAGCCAGAAGCCCGCTTCCTTGAGCTGCTCCGCAGTGCGGACAAGGTTTGTCACCACGGCGACGGGCAGATAGGCGCTTGCCCCCGCACTCGTCCGCGCGATGACCTCGTTTTCCTGCACGTCGGAAACGCTCCGCCGTTCAGGGACGATGAGCAGCCCCGCACCAAACTGGTCGCAGGAGCGGATGATCGCGCCCACATTGTGGGGGTCAGTCACGCCGTCCAGCATGAGCACGGTCGCCTGCTCCGGACAGCGGGAAAGCCAGTCCTCCACGTCCACAACCTGCCGCCGCACGTCGTCTTCCGGCATGACAAGCACAAGCCCGCGGTGTTCGCGCGCCGGTACGGGCAGCACCTGCACAAGGCCGTCAAGCGTCTTTTCATCGGAAGCAAGCGGGGAAATGCCCGCCTCACGGGCGAGGGAAAGGATTTTCTTTACGCGCGGCCCCGGCTTGCAGTAGTAGAGGAGCGGAGAGCCCCCCTCCTTTTCCTGCACATAGCGGCGCAGGCGTTCCTCCACCGCATGGAAGCCCGTGTATACGTGTCCCGCCATCGAAAGCCTAGTTCCTGCCGCAGCAGTTCTTGTATTTCTTTCCCGAACCGCAGGGGCACGGCTCGTTGCGTCCAATCTTGCGCCCCTCGCGCACTACCGTGGTAGGCCTGATGAGCCCTTCGCTGTACAGCCATTCGCCCTCAACCTTCCTGAAGCCCGCAATCTCGTGGTGCACGTCGCGGATGCCCTTCTGCGTGTATGTTGCCTCGAACTCCACCACGCCCTCTGTGTCCTCTTCCCCGCCCTTTTCGGTGCGCAGGATTTTCAGACCGTGCCAGGTGCTGTTCTTGCTCCAGTCCTCGGTCGCCTTGCGGTCAATCTCGGCTATCTTTTCACCCTTTTCGCAGGTGTTGATGATGAAGTCTATTTCATGCTTGACGTAGGCAGAATAGCGGGCACGCATAAGCGCTTCCGGCGTAGGAGCCTTCCCCCTGCCCTTGATATAGGTTTCGCAGCAGTCTGTATACGCCTTGCCGCTGCCGCACGGACATAAATCATTAGTTGTTTCGCTCATGGCGACAAGTATAACGATTTGCAGATATTGTTTCAACAAGCAGATTCAAGTCTATACCGCTTATTAAGATAATCTACAAATCGTGACGTTAAGATTGATTTATCAATATCTGTTATTGTTGTTATATATTTAATATACAAGTTTGCCTCTGGACTTTTAGTAACATCATAAGATATGTGACCATTCACATCCAACTTTATTATATTTTCATCAAAAAGCTTATGATGATTTTGGCATAACCAGATTCCATTTTGTCCATCAGTAGCATAATTCAACTTCTCTGAGACAGATGCAGAGGATTTCTTTATATCAGATACCGACCATATATGCGCACCCTGTATGATTTCAGGTATTGAACAGTCACAAAAGGCGCATTTCTTCTTTCCGAGCTTTTGAAGCAAATTGTATGTATACAGAGGAGAGCGCAAGCTGTTGTCTCTTTCAAATTCATTTCGCTCCATAGTCATATCAGTCGAAATGACATGAACACGTTTTAAGCCTGTTATCACATCAAGGCAAGATTTTGGTAACTCAGATAAATTTTGCTCACATATTTCATACAACTCTATAGCTTTATCATAAATAGAAAACAATGCTATACAGATGAAGAAAGTCTCATACTTATTTGCACCACAAACCTTCCCGTAAATCTGCATGGTATGATTTTCTGCATAAGTGATATATGTTGAGTTGTTACCAGCATTCTTTGTCCTGTTGGCATCTCTTACAGCGATTATATCCTCCTTGGATTTCGAAATCCATTTTTCCCGTTACTTTTCTACAGACATCTGTCAGTATATCATTGGTGAGAACATCCCGATACGTTTCACTCCTTTTTTGAAAATTTTGCTTTATGATAAAAAGCGGTTTATTCATAGTTAGTTATTAGAACCTCCTTTCTGTCTGCATATCGCCCTTGCCCGTCTACAGCAGTTACGATATATGAATTCTTTTGAATCCAAGTTAAAATATTCTGATTTATTTTCCCTTTATGCTCAATTACATAAGAAAGCATGAATGGAATATGCTGCTCCGTCAGACTATCAGCAAAAGAGAGTAATTTTTTTTCACAATCAAAATTCCAACCATCAAATCCTCGTTTACCATCATTATAAACCCCTGTCGTCATTCTGTAGGGTGGATCCATATAAAAAAAAATGTCTGTCGTAGCGGGATCTGCAAACTCCATAAAATTCTTTGTGCTGAATTTGCAATCAATCTCCTTTATATGCTTTGAAAAACTGACAAATTTTTCTAACACTAAGTCATTAAACCACCTGTTGCCAGATGGATTGTTAAATTCATGGTTTGCATTAAACCGAATTTGCTGCTGAAATCCATACATGATGAGCGTAAAAAGTAAGCGAGAATCTCGCTTGTTTTGTGGTAACGAATTATAATATTCCCGTGCCTTTCTATACGCCACAGCATTTCCCTTTTCAAGTCCAAATTTTTTTGTATAATTTTTTACCGCCAGAAGGTATGAATAGGTATCCTTGTCTCTAAAGGATTTTATCAAATCCTTAACGATATAGTTTATATCATTATAGACAATATGCTCATTGCCCGCATTTATACCGACATTGAAACCTCCGCCAAACAAATCAATGAATGTACCCTTCAGAAGAATATTTCCTTTTATCGCTTTTACCATTTTTGCCTTGCTGCCCGTGTAATTCAGCGGACAATCATAGGTGACAGCATTCGCCTCTTTCTTCTCCACAAAAAAGAGGTATTCAAAATGTTTGTCTCCGCTTGTAGTCTTCCAATTCTGATATTTTTTATATGCAATCTTCTTGCAGCAGTATGTCTCTTCCTTTCCGTAACGTTTTAAACTTGCCTCAATAAAATCCTTCGATAAAAGACCGTCATTGTTATAACTAAACAAAATATACTTCGCTTTTGTTTTTTCAATAACTTTGTCAAACAGTATATGAACCTTATACTCTTTTGACCAATCAGAGCGATATGGAGCTGTATAACGAGAGCCTGTGATTTTACTGATTTTTGGTTCATCATTCAAAAGCAATGTTTCTAAAAGATGATACTGAGTTCCATATTGATTCTGCGTATATGGCGGGTCGAGATACAAGATGTCACAGTCAATATCTGCAATGATATCTTCTATCTTTCTATTATAATAGATAACAGAAAAGGCTTTTCGTTTTCCTGCCGCCACCTTAAGGAATTCTATAGGCTTCGTTGCACGGGAATCCCATTTCTTCAAATATGCCCCATAAACTCCAGCCGTATTTGAAACGGAAGAAACAGAATCAATAAGACAGGTTAATAAATAACAATATTCATCTTCATTGATTTTTTTCTGCATTCTCCACTCCTCTATCTGCCAACGAAAATAGTCGATACGTCCAGCATTCTCTGCCGTAAAATACATACGTCCTGATTCGGCAGGAGAATAATTTTTGTATATAAAGCCATGCCGCTGTTCTTGATTACGGGAAAAAAACAAAAAAGGAGACTCTTCCAGCCCGTTAAACGTACAGTTCGATGCAGCAAGCCGTCCTCTTGCATACGTAACCATGCAATACAATATATCATTTATTTTTATATTATGAGCCAGTTTCAAAAGTATTAGCGGTCTCGGCTAAAAAAAAGCTTCCCAAT
>CAKZZK010000335.1 GCA_937885235.1 uncultured Treponema sp. | reverse complement strand
CGTCAGGGTCCTGCTGCAGCTTGTCCGCCCCGGCGCCGCATTTAGGACAGCTTGAGGGGTCTGTGCGGCTCACAATCGTCTCGCCGCAGGAGCAGTACCACACGGGGATGCGGTGCCCCCACCACAGCTGACGGCTGATGCACCAGTCGCGGATATTTTCCATCCAGTGGGTGAAGGTGTTCTCCCACTTCTTGGGATAGAACACAAAATCTCCCCTGCGCCACGAAGCCATCGCCTTTTCGGCAAGGGGGCGCATCTTCACAAACCACTGGTCACTCAGATACGGCTCCACAACGGTATTACAGCGGTAGCAGTGCCCCACCGAGTGCTTTATCTTTTCTTCCTCTTTGAAGAGCCCCTGCACCCTTAAGTCTTCTATTATAATGCTCCGCGCCTTGGCACAGCTCAGCCCGCGGTATTTTTCGGGACAGTTCTCGTTGAGCGTTCCATCGGGATTGAGGATATTTATGACGTCGAGATTGTTCCGCTTGCCCACCTCCCAGTCGTTGGGGTCATGGGCAGGCGTAATCTTCACCATACCTGTACCGAATTCCTTATCAACGTAGGAATCTGCAATGAGCGGAATGACGCGGTCAGTGAGGGGCAGCTTCAGCTTCTTGCCGACTATGCTCTTGTAGCGCTCGTCCTCGGGATTCACTGCCACGGCGGTATCGCCCAGAAGCGTCTCGGGTCGCGTGGTAGCAATCTCTATGCGGGTGGAACCGTCCGGCGCAGGGCCGTCAGCGTACTCGTACCAGATGTGGTACATCGCTCCGGCGGTGTCTATGTGCTCCACCTCGTCATCGGCAAGCGCCGTGCCGCAACGGGGGCACCAGTTCACCAGGTAATGCCCCTTGTAGACGAGCCCGCGCTCATAGAGCGTCACGAACACATCGCGTACAGCCTTGCTCAGTCCTTCGTCCATCGTAAAGCGCTCGCGGTCCCAGTCGGTGCTGTTGCCGAGTTTTTTCTGCTGCTTGACGATGGTGACGTGATGGTCTTCCTTTACCGCCCAAGTGCGTTCAAGGAACTTTTCGCGCCCCAAGTCATTGCGGCTCTTGCCTTCTTTTTTAAGCTGGCGTTCAACCACGTTCTGGGTGGCTATTCCCGCGTGGTCTGTGCCGGGTACCCACAAGGTGTCGTCCCCCTTCATGCGGTGGTAGCGCACCACGATGTCCTGCAGGGTGTTGTTCAGCCCATGCCCCATGTGCAGCACACCGGTCACATTGGGCGGCGGAATGACCACGACATACTTTCCGACAGCGCCGTGTTCCTGCTGCTTCAAATAGCTCTGGTGCACGGGAGATGCCTCGTCCGAGGCGGGCTTAAAGCAGGCTCTCGACACCCACTCGCTATATATTCTATCTTCGAAATCTTTGGGATTATAAGCTTTCTCAAGTTCTATGGCTTTCATACGAAGAAAGTATAGTATATTTTTTTGTTATATGCTAGTGGGCATCTGAAATCAAGACTCGCACGTGTCACGAAATGCGACTCGCCATGTAAGCGATTGTCAGCGCGTCGGCGGCGATGTTCTTGATGACGGCATATTCGTTGGGCTGATGGGCAAGCTCGTCCATCGTTGACCACACCACGCAGCTGTAGCCCGCATTGCGGAGATGTGCGCCCACTGTGCCGCCGCCAATGCCCACACAGCGAGCGTCAATGCCGTGCACTGCCTTGATGGCAGCCGCAAGCTCCTTTACCACGGGGGCATCCTGCGGGGTTGCCTTGGACTGCTCTGCCTGAAGCTCCTCCACCGTCACCGTCACCCCATATTTTTCTTCTATATATGTAATGCGTTTTTTCAATTCCGCGCGCACTTCGTCAAGCGTGTAGCAGGGATTGATGCGGCAGTCAGCACAGAAAACATCATCGCCCGGGATGATGTTCACCGTGGACACATTCGCCATCTGCATGGTCGGCTGGAAGGTAGAATACGGCGGGTCAAAAAGCTCGTCTCGCTTGTTAAAGACATTTTCCATATCGTTCACGCGCAGGGCAAGGTCTGCTGCCGCAAGCATGGCGTTTCTGCCGAGGTCCGGGCGGGAGCCGTGGGACTGCTTTCCCACCGTGTGGAATTTAAACCAGAAGATATTTTTCTCGGCAATCTCAATCGTTTCGCCCCTGCTGTCGCCGCCATCGGGAATGAGGATGTGGTCTTCCTTGCCAAAAATAGCCAGATGCTTTTCCACCAGATACTTCATGCCATATTCAGAACCGACTTCCTCGTCCGCCATGAAGAGCAGCTTTATCGTGTGCTCAGGCAGGATGTGCTGCTGCACGAAAGCGAGCGCGGCAAAAACACCGCTGACAAGCCCCTGCTGATTGTCCTCCACACCGCGGCCATAGATTTTGCCGTCTTTCTCCACCACCTTCCACGGATCCGTGTGCCACAGCGAGATTTCCCCCGTCGGCACCACGTCCAGATGGGCACAAACCCAAATGGCATAGTCATCATTGTTGCCGGGAATGGTAGCGACAAGGTTGGGCCGCACGCCACCCGGCACGCGGCTGTCGGGAGCATCGAAATGCTCAAGGCGCGTGATGCCGTTTTTTTTCAGCCACGCTTCAAGCGCCGCACATTTCTCCGCTTCCCCCTGTCCCCCGCTTTCAGGCGCAAGCGCGGGAATACTGGTGAGCAGGCTCTCCAGCTCCACCATCTCTTTCGTATGTGATTCCAGATATGACCGTAATGCTTCAAATTCTTGGGACATAATTACCTCTGGAAACGAGTGTAGCACTTTTAAAGCTGAGTAACAATAGAAATCATAGCTTTCTTTTTGCAGCAAAATGGGTTATACTGGAAGTGACTTAGAGGTGAAATGAACAAAATAGAATACTCGATTGCAGATATGAGGGCTTTCATGATCCAGATGGCAGGCATTTATGATGCCGTGAGGCTCGTAAACGCAAGCGAATGCTGCGTGATGAATCTGGACAGTGACGGCAAAATCTCTTATGGCAGCCCGTGCTACAACGCATGGAACAGGACTTCGCGCTGCAAAAACTGCTCCAGCTACCGCGCGCACGTTACGGGAATGCGTCAGGAGAAAAAAGAAGTATTCCAGAACAATATCTACCATATTGTATCCCTTCCCGCCACGCTTATCCTCGATGACGGCACCCCCTACTACTGCATCATGGAGCTTATCACGGTGACGGGTAAGTCAGAGGATGCGAGCGAAGAAGACAAGGCTCAGGCGGCATACTCCGCATCCGAAGATGAAAAAGATGTGCTCACGGGGCTGTACAACGTGGAGGCTTTCTACCGCAAGGTACGCGAAAACCTCAAGGCGGCTCCCGTGTCTTCCCCCTACATCATCTATGCAGATATCGATGACTTCAAACTCGTCAACGACCTCTTCGGCAGGGTGCGCGGGAACGAAATCCTCTTCCAGACCTCCGATATTCTCAAAAGCCTGTGCAGCGGTACAGACATCTGCACAAGGATGTCTGCGGACAACTTCCTCATATATATGGATGCCACGCACTATAACGAAGAGCAATTCATGGAGGCAAGCAGGCGGGTAACGCGGCTCGTGGGGCACAGCGCCATCACGCTGCACATCCGTTTCGGCATCTATATAATAGAAGATAACAGCCTTGCCGTCACCGTCATGTGCGACAGGGCAAAGATTGCGCTCCAGACCATCAAGGGAGACAGCCAGCGTTTCATCGCCTTCTATGACGCGAATCTCATGCAGCAAAAGCTCCACGAACAGAAGATTGTCAGCGAATTTCCCGATGCGCTCAAGACAAAGCAGTTCCAGATTTACCTGCAGCCGCAGATTTCCTCCAAAAAGGGGTTGCTGGGCGCGGAGGTGCTTGTGCGTTGGCTGCACCCCCAGCGGGGAATAATCATGCCGGGGGCTTTCATCGGCATTCTGGAAAAGACAGGGCTCATCTCCCGGCTCGATGAATACATCTGGGAGGAAGCGGCGAGCCTGCTCAAAAAGTGGCAGGGAACAGAGAAAGATGCCCTGCACCTTTCAATCAATATTTCCGGCAAGGATTTTTACTATCTGGATGTCTACCAGACTTTGACGGCGCTCGTGGAAAAATATGGCATTCAGCCCCAGAAGCTCAGGCTCGAAATAACGGAGACTGTGCTCATGTCTGACGTGGAAAAGCTCATAGCCATCACGGACAGGCTGCGGAGCTACGGCTTCTTCATAGAAATCGATGATTTTGGCAAGGGCTATTCTTCGCTGAGCATGCTCAAGGATATCGATGTAGATATGCTTAAAATCGACATGGAATTTCTGCGGGAGACAGAGCATCAGGATAAAAGCAAGGTAATCCTCGGTTCCGTCATCAATATGACCAAAGATCTGGGGATGAGCGTCATCACCGAGGGCGTGGAAACCGAAAAGCAGGTTCAGCACCTACAGCAGCTGGG
The DNA here is from genome assembly GCA_937885235.1 of uncultured Treponema sp. Classification (GTDB taxonomy): domain Bacteria; phylum Spirochaetota; class Spirochaetia; order Treponematales; family Treponemataceae; genus Treponema_D. The sequence continues at coordinate 19,479 of CAKZZK010000335.1, read as the reverse complement.
CTGCAACAATTTCCAGGGCTTTTACTTTGCCCGCCCTATGCCCGTCGCTGACTTTGAGACGAAATATTTCGGCAAAAGCTGAGCCTTCTCATTCCCCGTAGAAGCAGCACTTATCTCTGCCGCTGTTTTTGGCTATGTAGAGCGCGTGCTCCATGCGGGAAAAGAGCTCTTCATACGACTGGCCCGCATTGTAGGATGAAATTATGGCACAGCCCACGCTCACCGTGTAGCTGCTAAAATCCATCTCCTCTGCAAAATAGCTTTTGAGCGATTCCATTATTTCATGCAGCTTGGCGCGGACAAGCGCCTTGTCGATGAAGCCCGGCATAAAGATGACAAACTCATCGCCTGACAGCCTCCCGACATAATCCGTCATGCGGCAGTACTTCCTCAGCTGCCGTCCCGTCTGGGAAATCACGGAATCCCCAAAGGGCAGGCCGCGGACAGCAGCCATATCCCTGTAGTTGTCAATGTCCAGCGCCACCAGTGCTCCGCAGGCTCCGTCGTTGTAGAGCACCTTATCCATGTTCACCTCAAAAGCCTTGCGGGTAAGCAGGCCCGTCAGCGGGTCAGTGTCCCGCTGCACTTTGATGCTGTGCCTGTTGTTGAAGTCTGCAAAGTGCTGGTACTGCGAATTTGTGTTGGCACAGACCGCTACGACAAAGAACGCAATGCTGTCCATCAGATCTATGAAGAAAATAGCCGAGGGCTTAAAGGCACGGGAGAGCGCAAGGAAAAGCAGCAGCACAAAGGCAAGCATGACGTCTACTCGCCACGGAACATCGCAGATAAAGAGCGGCAGGGCGACGAGCATAACGTTGAACGTCACCGCTGGCAGCGAATCAGGACCAAGGAGCGAGATGCCGATGCTCAGTATATAGCCACAGACAATCATGAAGTACAGCATACAGAGCAACAGCCGGGAGTTGCGCTGCCTGCGGTATATCAGGCGGGCGGCAATGCCCATGACAATGCTCAGTATGCAGCCGGACAGATAGACCGGAAAGAGCGTCCTGCGCACCCCCAGAAAGAAGGACATAAGGGAAATCAGCGCCAGCAGTCCCGCAAAGAGAGTGGAAAAAAAAGAGCAGGGCGTTATAGTTTTTAGCGTCAATCATGGGCTGAATATCCTCACGGCAGTCAGCATATTCAGTTCCCATGATGCAGATCTTTATGTTTTGCTTCAGCACTTTTTTACATTGATCAAACATATCCGCACCAGACTACGCTCAGATACCGTTATAATGGGAACGGATTTTTTCCAACACATAGTCGCGGAATTCTTCTATTTTAAAGCTCCGCTGCGGCAGCTGGCTTGAAAAGCGGAAGCGGCAGGTAACGCTTTCCTCTTCCTGCTCCTTTGCGCCCACCACCAAGATATACGGCGTTTTGTGCTCACTGGAGATGACCTTGATTTTCGCCTTCATGTTGTCGTCCCCGGTGTAGGCATTGGCACGGATGCCTGCCGCACGGAGCACGGAGGCAACTTTTTCGGCATAGCCGTTAAAGTCCTGCCCCACAGGAACCACGGCCGCCTGCTCAAAGTGCAGCCACGCCGGAAATGCTCCCGCATAGTTTTCGATGAGTATGCCGAGAAAGCGCTCAAGGGAACCGAGCACCGCGCGGTGCAGCATGACGGGGTGGTGCTTCTGGTTATCAGCACCGATGTACTGTGCATCGAGCCTTTCCGCACTCGGCAGCTGATAGTCAAGCTGTATGGTGCCGCACTGCCACTGGCGGCCCAGAGCGTCTATAAGCGTAAATTCCAGCTTGGGGCCATAGAAAGCGCCTTCACCCGGCTGCACTTCGTAGTCCATGCCCGCAGCCTTGCACGCGGCGGCAAGCGCAGCCTCCGCATGCTGCCAAGTAGCGACATCGCCCACGTGGTCTTCCGGCATGGTGGAGAGCTTTATGAGCAGGTTCTTGTCAAAGCCAAAATCCTTGTACACATCTTTGAGCAGGTGGCAGAACTTCGTCACCTCTGCCTCTATCTGGTCTTCAGTGCAGAGGATATGTGCGTCGTCCTGCACAAAGCCGCGCACCCGCATGATGCCGTGCAGCGTCCCGCTCGGCTCATTGCGCACGCAGTGACCGAATTCCGCAAGGCGCAGGGGCAAGTCCTTGTAGCTCCTCGTGCGGTTCTTGAATATTTCAAGAGCGCCGGGGCAGTTCATCGGCTTGATTGCGAACACGCGCTTTTCGCTTTCGGTGATGAACATATTCTGCTGATAGTGCCCCCAGTGCCCGCTCCGCTCCCAAAGCGTACGGGGCATAACGGCGGGAGTGTTCACTTCCTGATAGCCGTCCGCAGTGACTTTCTGCCGCATGTAATCCTGCAGGGTCACATACATGCTCCATCCGTTCGGGTGCCAGAAAATCTGGCCGGGGTCTTCGCCGTCAAGGTGGAAGAGGTCCATCTGCACGCCGAGCTTGCGGTGGTCGCGCTTTTCCGCCTCTTCGAGCATCTTCAGGTGGTCTTTCAAATCATTCGGCTTGGCAAAGCACACGGCATAGATGCGGCTGAGCATGGGGCGGCTTGAATCGCCGCGCCAGTACGCGCCTGCCATCTTCATAAGCTTGAAGGACTGGGCGTTGATTTCCTTTGTGCTTGCCACATGGGGACCACGGCAGAGGTCGGTAAAGCCGTCCTGCGTGTAGGTCGTTATGGTTTCGCCTTCGGGCAGGTCGTTAATCAGTTCAATCTTGTAGGGCTGCTCGGCAAAGAGGGCACGGGCCTCGTCCTTTGTCACCTCTTTGCGGACAAAATCATGATTGCCGCCAAGGATACGGCGCATCTCTTTTTCCACAGCGGGGAAGTCAGCCTCGCTAAGCTTGTGGTCTGCGGGAAAGTCAAAGTCATAATAAAAACCGTTATCGATCGCCGGTCCTATTGCAATCTTGGTACCGGGGAAGAGGTTCAGAACAGCCTCTGCCATGACGTGCGCGCAACTGTGGCGCACCATCTGCAATTTTTCATCAACAGCCATGGAATCACCTATCTATATTATAGAAAATAATTGTCCACAGCATAGCGTTTTTTCAGCTTTATAGCAAGCCATTTACAGGACGCAAAAAACAAGCTATACTGGCTATGTAAAGAACGCCGTGAGAAGTTCCGATAGTTATCTATGGAACTATATTCGCAAATGCGGGGCATTGTTTTATTATGGATGAAACGAACGAAGATTTTAATACAAAAGTGATAAATGCTGTGGAAGCAAAAACACAGTGGTACGACACGACGCTCCTGCCACATCTGCAGGACGAGTACCGCAATCACCACATGCTGGTGAGGAATGTTTTTGACCTTTTACAGAAGCGCTCGCTCATCACCCCCGACCCCTATAAGCATGACAAGAAGATTTCTAAAATAGTCTGCCCCGAGGACACCGCGTTTAACGATAACGAACGCAGTCAGAAGCTCGGGCTGCGCCTCAGCGACTACGAGAGCATGATTGACTATATCTGCAATTACATGAAGTTCTCTGTCTCCGCGCTCACCGCTGATAAAATCAAAAAGCTGCTGGAATTCAACAATTCATTCACCTGGAGCAATCTTTCTCCCGCTTCATCGCGTCCGAATACCCGCGCGCTTGCCATCTGCCTTGCCGAGCTGAAATCAAATCAGGGCATGGCGGTAAGCATGATCTACGACGGCATCTCCAAGACGGCAAAAAGCATAGAGGAGATAGACAAGAACCTCAAATGGCTTGGCAACTTCCAGAGGGAGCGCTACAAGGCAGAGGTGCGCAAGAACATCATCGCAAGTGGCAAGCTCAAGGAAGGCGACAGGACTGCGGGCAGCATGCTCAACGCTATAAAGGGGCTTTTCCCTTCCTGCATGGGCAAGAAGCCGTTTTCCACAGACCTTGTGCAGGAAATCGTAAACGAAGACACGGCAGGCAACAAGGAGGAGCTTCAGGCAAAGCTGCTGGAGAAGCTTCAGGTAAAAGAGGAGAAGAGCAAGAAAAAGACAAACACGGTGGATACCCACGAGCTTATCATGATGGCTATCCGCTCTATAGGCTCCCTTGCAGAGCAGTATAACACGGTGCTTGAAAAATTCGTTGCGAACCACGACCTGCTTCTGGCGGCAAACAACACCTTCAAGCAAAAGTTGCTGCGCCTGCTGCGGAACATGCTCGGCATGGACGAGCCGCCGGTGGAATACATGGTGACAATAACCGAGCACGGCTCAAATCAGCAGCGCAAGGAGCTTGTGAATTACAAAGACTTCATGGGAGGGCTGAACAAGCGCACAAAGTATTACAGCTCTATTACTGCCAAGAATTCGGCAAACTATCAGCGCATCGATTCACAGAAGGATGACCTCATATTCAAATTCGTGGACAAGCAGCTGGCAGAAAACGGCAGGCTGCAGATCCTCCTCGCAGCCTTGGACGAGTATTTCAAGGCATCGGCTCCTCCCGGAACCCGTACCAAGGTGAAGGGCATAAAGATGGAGCTGACGACGCTTAAAAATCTGCTGGTAAAGATAAATCAGCAGAAAGTAGATTACGCCGCCTACGTGGAAGAGGCGGAACAAATGAGGAAATTGGGGATAGAAGAATGATGAAACGACATTGCATTGCGGCATTCTGCTCGCTGCTGCTCATAGCGGCAGACATAAACGCCGCCCCTGCCAAGGGCAAGGCTGCGGTAAAGGAAGATGACGGTCAGCGGACGGTAACGGTGCTGTCCATGTCGCACCGCTACGACCTGAACCCGCATACGGCGAGCTATACCTCGGAGGCGCAGCTGCTTTCCGGTCTGTACGAAGGGCTCTTTTCTTACGACCCCGCCACGCTGGAGCCGCTCAACGCACTCTGCACCTCCTACAAAATATCCCGCAACAAAAAGCGCTGGACCTTCACGCTGCGCAGCGACGCAAAATTCAGCAACGGCGAGGCAATCACGGCGAAAAGCGTGCGGGACTCCTGGCTCAAGCTCCTCGCCACCAAAGATGCCCCCTACGCTTCCCTGCTCGACAGCATAGAGGGAGCGCGGGCATACCGCACGGGCAGCGGCAAGGCAGAAGATGTCGGCATCATCGTGCGCAATGACACCACGCTTGTGGTTCATCTGGAGGAACCGGCGGAGCATTTGCCGCGCATTCTCTGCCATCACGCTTTCTGCGTGCTGAGCAAGAAGCAGGACGCCTACAGCGGGCCTTTTATGCTCAAATCCTACAAAGATGAAAAGCTTGAGATGGTCAAAAACCCCTACTACTACGGGGCAGCTCAGATACGCATTCCCGGCGTTACCATCGTGCAGAGCGATGATCTGGATGAAAACGCCTACCTCTTCAACACGGGAAAAATCGACTGGATTTCCGAAGCCAACGCAAATGCGGCAAAAATCATCAACCGCGATTCCGTTCAGGTCTTTGCGGAATTCGGCACCTATTTCATCTTCTTCAAGATGCAGAACAAGCCGTGGAACAGCAAGGAGTTCCGCGAAGCGCTGCTGGAAGCCGTTCCCTACGACAAGCTCAGGGAAGGCATCACTGTCCCCGCAAGCACGCTGGTCTACCCGCTTTCGGGCTATCCCTCCGTCACGGGCTTTGAGGACTACGATGCCGATGATGCCATCGCGCTGATGAACAAGGCGCGGGAGAGGGCAGGTCTCTCATACGATGAGCGGATTACCATCACCTTCGGCATAAGCGAAAACGAATTCATGAAGACGCTTGCGGAAAAACTCAAGGCAGCATGGCAGCCGCTCGGCGTGGACCTCGTTGTGGAGACAGCACCTGTCTACGACTACAACGCCCGCATTCCCGAGTGGGATGCTGACATCTTCTCGTATTCATGGATCGGGGACTTCGCAGACCCCCTCGCTTTTCTGGAACTCTTTCGAAGCGACTCTTCGCTCAATGTTTCCAACTACAATAATGCGGCATTTGATGACCTGCTCGTACAGGCTTCCCGCGCAGACTCCTCGGAGGAGCACAACGCCCTGCTTGCAAAGGCGGAGTCCATGCTTCTCGATGACTGTATGCTGATTCCAGTCTACCACCCGGTGAGCATGCACTTCATAGATTTGACGTGCATTGGCGGGTGGCAGCCTAACGCGCTTGACCTGCATCCTTATAAGTATCTTTACATTAAGAAGCCGGAGCCTACTACTAAGAATCTTGTGAGGTTTGTAAAATAGTGTTGATAACCTGCGAGATGTTTATCTGAATAAATCCAGAACGCACGGTTTTATAGAAGATATTTTCTTCCCAGCCTACGTAGAGGGTGTTGCCGGTGATGGCGACCTCTCCGTAGGTATAGCCTGCGGGGAGGAGGGGGAGACGGAAGGCGAAGATGGACTGCTCGCCGTCTGTGGCGCGGTTGTTGCGCAGGTAGGTGGTGCCGTCGGCAAAGACGATTACGTCGTAACCGGAAGCTGAATCGCAGAGCCCCTTTGCGTTTACGCTCGTGCTGTTTGTTCCCTGCTGATAGTAATTTACGGGGCTTGTGCCCGACACATCCCGCCACGAAACATAGAAGGTGAACTCGCTCGGTATAGAAGACACGAGGGATTTCAGTTCGGGAGGGGCGGATGAAAAGAGCCGTGGCATATTCAGGCGGCGGTACTCCTCCTCCGTGGCATTCTTGAAGATATAGTAATCAGCGGAAAAGGCGGGGGAAAGCTCCGTCAGTTCCACCAGCGGCTGCCAGAGGAAGTATTTGAATTCCACAAGCCTGTCTGCAATGCGCTTTGAAGAGCAGGTCCAGGTTTCGCCATCCCAGAAGTAGCCGATGATTTCCTCATCATCTTCCAGTTTAAGATTTTTATAGGACACAAGGGGAAAGAAAATCTTGGTCTGAGGGTTGAATTCAACCAAAAAGGGCTGTGTCTCAGAGCGCGTTTCATTGCTTTCGTTAAAGAAAGAGCTGCGGTACAGGTAGAACACAGGTATGCCTCCGCTGAACACGAGCTGGTCGGCAGTGACGGCGGGGAATATGGTAGGGTCTGTGTAGATATCTATGCTGTCATCGTTGAAAGCAAGTATGCCCATGCGGTTCACCACCGCATACGCGCCAAAGGGGGAAGACGCGCTGTCTTTTAAGGGCACGCTGGCTGCGGAGGAAATGCGCACCGCCTCGGTCCACGGCTGCTCCATCACCTGCGGCGCCTTCTGGGGCAGGTCTGTCTGGGCAAAAGAATCCCGTGTAAAATAATACCAGCGGTGGCTTTTTTGAACGAATGATATCTGCTGTAAATCTGAAATGCCGTCATGAAGCGAGGGCTGCCTTTCCTTCCTGCAGGAAACAAGCAGTGTGGCAGGCAGCACGGCAAGCAGAAAGAACTTGCTGACAAAGGAGGGCTTATTCATTCCCTCATTATACAACTAGTCCTTTTTTACGTCTATCTTTATATCCGTTTTTTTGAATCGTCCCTTGCGTATGGCTTCTTTTATCCGCTCTTCCTGTATGAGCCACGGGTCATCGTAGGATGCGCACAGCTCCATGAACTTTGGCCAGTTGAAGTGGCGGATGTTCTCCGCAATCTCGGCGGAATATATTCCATCGGCAGGATTATAAAGTGAGCAGAGCACGGAGGCGGCAAAACCATTGCGCTCGTCCAGTTCTGTGCTGAATGGATAGATGGCGCCAAGGGGTTGTCCCAGAGGGCTTTTATCCGCAGCAAGCGGATAGGCAAGGATTGCGGCAGGGCTGTTCCGCGCGAATGTAGCGAGGGCGGCATCAAGCGCTTGCAGCTCTGTTTCCCGACAGTCGCCAAAGGAGTCCGCGCAGACAAGCTTCCACGTCCCCGTTTGAGCTTCGGGCAGGGAGCGGGGAATCACGACTGACACGGTCTCTGCATCGTCAAAGGCAGGAGAGCTGCATCCGGCAACAAGCGCACACAGCAGAAGCTGTACGGCGGCGATAATGCGATATAGTTTTTCCATATACCATACTAATCTGAGCCGCCATACAGTTTTTCACACAACTGTGCAAATTTTTTTAAAATTTCTTATATTTTACACTTCTGCCTGTGCGGGAACTACAGGGACTGTCACCACCTTTTTTTCCACCGTATACAGGTCTACATCTATCTTTGTGTACGGGATTTCGATATTTGCCTCACGGCAGACCTTGATGATATTCATAAACACTTCTGTCTTTGCCTTGAAGAGGTCGCTGCAGTTGAACCACACGCAGAATTTAAGGTCAATGCCGCTTCCCTGCAATTCATCATAGTAGATGAGCGGAGCGGGATCTTCCAGGATGGTGGTGCACAGCGAGGGGACTTTTTTCAGCGTGTCGAGGACAAGCTGCATGTCCGAATCGTAGGCAATGGTCAGGTCAAAGGTATAGCGGCGGATGGGGAAGTAGTTGTAGTTGATGAGGTTGCCGTTGATGATGGAGCTGTTTGGAATGCGCACCATCTGGTTGTCTGGGGTATGGATTTTGATGCTCAGCAGGTCTATGCTGTCTACCGAGCCGCTCACTCCTCCCACGGTGATGTAGTCGCCTATTTTGAGCGCCTTTTCGCTCAGCACAAAGACGCCGCTGATGATATTGCTCACGCTGGTCTGGGCGGCAAAACCTATTGCAAGTCCCGCAACCCCGGCTGCGCCCCAGATGGCGGTAAAGTTTACCCCGAAGAGGCTCAGCACGTACATGCCGATGAGGATCCAGAAGAGGTACGAGAATGTTTTGCCCAGCAGGACTGCTGTGTGGGGCTTTATCTTGTCTGCAAGCCCTTTGCCTATTATCTTTTTAATAATATGGAAGACAATAAAGAAAATGAAGATCACAATCAGGCTAGTAGCAACGTGCATCAAATTTGCCGCAGTGAGATACTTGAGCAAATCGTTGACATGCATCAGGCTTTTTGTCTCTTCAACCACATTTTCCGTCACCGTTGACACTACTTCAACGGTATTCTGCACCACTTCCGGTGCTTTTTCCAATGTTTCGCCCATAAAAAACTCCTCCCGCTACCATAGCGCATTTAGCGATTAAAAGCAAGAACAGCGTTCCCACGCTTCTGATGGTTCTGAATTGGCGAGGGAAAGCGATGAATATATTGCCGAAAATCAGTCTTCGTGATAGTCTTTGCAAAATGGACAGTCAGGACATTTCTTTTAGGGACGCAGTGCAAGACGATGCTCCTCAGCTTTTAGAAATCTACGCACCATATATAGAAGAAACTGCAATAACATTTGAATACGAGGTTCCTTCCGCAGGAGAATTTTCCCAGCGCATAGCTGATATTTCTCAGAAATTTCCATACATAGTAGCGGTACGGGATGGAGCGGTTTTAGCTTATGCTTATGCAGGTCCATTCCGTCAAAGAAAGGCTTATGATTGCAGTGTCGAGCTTTCTATCTACATTCGCAAAGACGCACGGAAAGCAGGGCTTGGTAAAAAACTGTACGCGGAACTTGAACAGAGGCTAAAAAAAATGGGCTTTACCACAGTATATGCGTGCATTGCTGCAACACACAGAAGCCCAGATCCCTACCTCACGGCAGACAGCATCTATTTTCACCGCCGTATAGGGTTTTCGTTTGCAGGGTATTTTAAAAACTGTGCGAAAAAATTTGGGCTGTGGTATGACATGGTTTACATGCAGAAGCATATTGCGGATATAAAAGAACCTGCCGCGGAGCAAGAAATCATCGATGCCTACACCAAAAACCGCATTCCAACGGGAATCACGCTTTTAAGGGGCTCGCCGTGCGGTGAGCAAGCGGAGCTATACCAAAATGTTGTACACATCTGCCTTTTTAACGGTAAAAACCAGATGCTCGTTCAACTGAGAAGCAAAAGTAAAAGATGGTATGCAGGCTTGTGGGACCTGTCAGCCGCAGGTGCCGTAGACGCGGGAGAATCCAGTGACCAGGCTGCCTCCAGAGAATTAAGGGAAGAACTGGGACATTCACAGGCTTTTGCCCGTCCCATCCTCACCGTACACTACAATCTGGGATTTGATGACTATTACATCGCCCATACGAACCGTCCTATAGAAAGCTTTACACTTGAACAAAGCGAGGTGCAGGAAATAAAATGGGCGGACAAAGATGCCATAAAAACAATGATAGCGCAGGGAACTTTTATAGACTATGAACCCGAACTTATAGACCTTCTTTTTGCAAAAGCTTTCGAAAGAAAATGCCCAAAGCCGCCCTTGCCCTCGTATTCAGAATGATTTACAATGGAGGTATGAAGCGAGTTTTTCCTGTTTTCATAGCGGTTTTTCTCTCCATCGCGTCAGCCTTTTCCCAGCAGGAGGGGGGACAGTGGACGAACAGGCAGGGGGGCTATCAATATATCTTTGGACCCATCATCATGGAGCAGCGGGAGCAGATAAATCAGGACGATGCCGAAAACGCCGCACTGGATGCAGAGCTTGCCGCGACCCGCAGTGCAGAGCAGAACGCGCTTATCCAGAGCTACACGCAGATTATAAATAACCACTCTCCTGCCATAATCGAAGCCACGCCCGACAAGTCCATGGCGGCATTCAGGCAGGTGCTGAAAATAGAGCGGCTTAAACGGCAAATTCTGGAATTCAGGGAAAGCGATGACTACGAAGAAGACAGCCCAGAAATACGAAATATCATGGAGACGCTCAACGAAGAATACCAGATACTCGAAAGCACTACGTATACCGCCACCTCTCTGGAGCGAAACCTCATACTCCGTGTCTCTTCCTACGACCAGAATATACAGGCATGGCAGACAAACATCTACTCAAACTTTTTCAGCTACACCACCCTCTTCCGCCACAGCGTGGAACTGCCCTACCAAGACCTCATAGGCAAGCACAGCTCCTTCGTAAACGGCGGCGGTACGAGCGAACGAGAGCAGTTCATCACCAACGTGGTGGTTGCAGACAGCCTGTTCAGGCAGGCAGTCCCCCTTATCTATGCAAAGCTGTCGTTCCGTGTGCTCAAGTGGAAAAATGCTTCGGAATACCGCTTCATTCCCCTCGAATGCGAAATCATACGCACAGATACAGGAAAAGTCGTCAAGAAATTCAGCCATGCGGAACTCACGCAGGAAAACTTCATCATCTCCCCCACAAAGGAGGTGCGCAGCGAGGCACAGAAAAACAGCGAGATAGAGAGGATAAACAAGCTGCTGGAAAAAGAAGACCAGCTCTACGAACCGGTAAAAGAGCGTAATCAAGGGCTGCCTATTTTCGGCACACAGCAGGGACGCCGCGCAATCTATGTGACCACCGACACCCTCCTGTACAGGGAAGACCTTGAAGAATTTGACCTGAGGAACGTCACGCTTAACGCTCTCAAAATAAACCTTGACTTCGGCATAGGACCTTTCAGCTTCCTTGGCGGAGGCGCGGGCTATGACTACGACGGTTCCTTTGAACGGGTGGATTACTCATTCAGCGTCAACGGAGGATTCAACGTCATGCTGAAAAACTTCATGCGCCCCTACCTCATTGCCGAAGGGACTTTCCACACAAACTATGACGGCGTTTTTACCGTCGGCGGCGGTGTGGACTTCATCATGGGAAAGCTCATGCTCAACGTCAACTACGGCTACAACTGGAACCACAGCTTTGAGTCGCTGTTTCTGCGGCACGAGGGTAGCAATGACCATCCAAACCTGCGCTACCACACCTTTGCGGCGGGCATAGGATTTACCTGGTAGCGTCGATATACGCAGAAATCGCTGATGATGCAGTCCCCGCAGTGCGGCTTGCGCGCCGTGCACACATAGCGCCCGTGCAAAAGCAGCCAATGATGGGCAAAAAGCAGATACTCTTCAGGCACGCGGGCGAGCAGAGACTCCTCCACCTCACGGGGAGTTTTCCCCGCGGCAATGCCTGTCTTGGGGCAGACGCGCAGCAGGTGCGTGTCCACAGGCATAGCAGGCTGATGGAAGACCACGTTCAGCACCACGTTGGCAGTCTTGCGCCCCACACCAGGCAGCGTCATCAGCTCCTCGCGCGTGGCAGGCACTTCGCCATGAAAATCCTCTACAAGCTTTTTGCTCAGCGCAATGATGTGTTCCGCCTTGTTGTTGTACAACCCTATGGAACGGATATAGGGGATGAGCCCCTCCTTTCCAAGTTCTAGCATCTGCTGCGGGCTCTGCACAATCTTGTAAAGCGGCACGGTGGCGGCGTTGACAGACTTGTCCGTTGCCTGCGCGCTCAGCACTACGCTCAGCAAAAAGCAGTACGGATTGGGAGCGTCCAGCTCCGGCAGGGGATTGGGATTTTGCTTTTTAAATCGCTCGAACACAAGGACAAGCTCCCTGTGTTCGAGCAATGGCATTACCGTGTCATCAGCCATAACCTTATTTTATGCAGTCACGGAGCGCCTGCACCTTGTCAGTCTGCTCCCAGGGGAATTCGCTGCGTCCAAAGTGGCCGTAGGTGGCTGTCGCCTCGTAAATGGGGCGCTTCAAGTCAAGCGTGGTGATTATGCCGCTCGGAGAGCAGTCAAAGACCTGCTTTACCGCCTCTACAATCTTGTACTCGGGAACAGTGGCAGTGCCAAAAGTTTCCGCCATGATGCTCACCGGGAAGGGCACGCCAATAGCATAGGCAAGCTCTATCTCGCAGCGTTCTGCAAGCTCAGCCGCAACAATGTTCTTGGCGATGTAGCGTGCCATATAGGCTGCAGAACGGTCAACCTTGCTGGGATCCTTGCCGCTGAAAGCACCGCCGCCGTGACGTCCCATGCCGCCGTAGGTGTCTACGATTATCTTGCGCCCCGTCAGACCGGAATCTCCCACGGGGCCGCCGATGCAAAACTGGCCGGTAGGATTCACGAAATACTTTGTCTTTTCATCAAGCAAACCGGTAGGCTCCAGCACGGGCTTGATGAGGCGTTCAATGATAGTGTGCTTGATTTCATCATAGGTCACTCCCGGGTCATGCTGCTGAGAGATAACCACCGTATCGATGTGCACGGGCTTGTGTCCCTCGTACTCAATGGTCACCTGTCCCTTGGCATCAGGACGGAACCAAGTCACTTTGCCGCTCTTGCGCAGTTCCGCAGATTTGAGCATGAGCTTGTGGGCATAGCTGATAGGCGCGGGCATAAGCTCCGGCGTCTCACGGCAGGCAAAGCCAAACATCATGCCTTGGTCGCCTGCTCCCTGCTGGCCTTTGAATTCTTCAAGTCCCCTGCCCACAACGCCCTGATTGATGTCTGCAGACTGGCTGTGTATCATGTTCAGCACAGCCATAGAATTATAGTCAAGTCCGTAGTCGGGATTCGAGTAGCCGATGCGCTTGGCAACGTTGCGTGCCACCTGCTGTACGTCCACATAGGCCTTTGTATTTATCTCGCCACCCACCAGAACCAGGGCCTGACAGGCAAAGGTTTCCGCAGCCACGTGGCTTTCGCTATCCTGACGCAGGCACTCATCGAGGATACCGTCGCTTATCTGGTCGCAGAGCTTGTCGGGGTGCCCCTCGCCAACCGATTCAGAGGTAAAAAGATAGTGATTGTTTTCCATAAAAGAAAGCTCCTTTCTATGTGATACCTTCATTATACAGATATGCGCAGAAAAATCCACCATAAAATCGCATTAAGTCATTATTTTGTAGATAATTTCCATAAAAACCAGTTTACTTAGTTCTGCAAATTCACTATAATAATCAATGCCTAGGGCGTAGCCGTTATGACGGCACATCATAATGCGTCCCAAAAGGAGTTTATGTATGGCTTTAAAAAAATCGTATTCTAAAGACAAGAAGTACTGTACAGTGACATTCTCTGTTTCACAGGAGGCTGCGCACGGCGCTGAGACAGTAACCATTGCTGGTGACTTCAACAGTTGGAGCAGCACCGAAACACCCCTTACCCGGAGTGCAAAGGACGGCAGTTTTTCTGTAAAGCTTAAGCTGCCTGCTGGCAAAGAGTATCAGTTCCGTTATCTGCTTGATGGCAAGCACTGGGAGAATGACTGGGCAGCAGACAAATACATTCCTGCTCCCTTCTCACACACAGACAACTCTGTCGTAATCTGCTAGTTTTCTTTTACCAAAAAGCCTGCCAAAGTTATCTGGCAGGCTTTATTTTCTTCTATGAAATAATATGTCTCAAAGCTGAATAATCCGGTACATAGGCTGCTCGTCGGGATGCAGTTCCAGAATATGCTTTTCGCAGGCAAGGACTTCGCTTTCATCATGGGTCACGTGGAGGAGCGTAGTCGTACCCGTTCCCGCCACTTTTTCCAAGAGGTCAAGGATCTTCGTATGGTAATCCTCGTCAAGTCCATGGCAGGGCTCGTCCAGAATGAGCACCCGCGGAGACTTCACCGCCGCACGGATGATGAGCACGGCACGCTGCTCGCCATAGCTCAACGAAGCAAAGGGCTGTTCTTCCCGCCCCGCAAAGCCCGCAAGACGCAGCCATGCCTTTGCAGTGGCAAGTTCGTAGTCTGTCGCTGTCTCATACAGACCTATGCTGTCGTGGAAGCCTGAAATTATCACGCTCTGCAAATCAGTTCCACCCACCATGCGGTACTCTACATGGAGGCGGTAGCTCACTATGCCCAGCTGCCGCTTGATGTCCCAGATTGTCTCGCCGGAACCGCGCCGTTTTCCGAAAAGCCTGACGTCTTCTCGGAAGACCTGCATATTGTCTCCAGTTATCAGCTCCAAGATGGTAGTCTTGCCAGAACCGTTGGGTCCGCGGAGAAGCCAGTGCTCGCCCTTTTTCACCTCCCAGTCAAGGTCAACCAACACGCGGTGCTCGCCCCAGCCCACATTGACCTTGTGGAAAGAGACAAGGCTGTCGGGCAGTTCGGCGCTGTTTATATCAGCGACAAGCGCGCCGCTTTCCAGACGAATTTTTTCCAGAGAGGCAAGGAATGCCTCCCGCTCCATAGCCCGCGTATGCAAGGCAGTCTCTTCGCGCAGGGTCAGCACCTGCTCGTAGTCTTCCCGCGTTCCGCAGAACGAAACCTTACGCTCTGAAAATTCCAGAACCTTGTTTATTCCCGCAGGAATTTCGCGAAAGCGTTCCATGCTCACAATGATGCGGGGGAAGGCTGCTTCCACACCCGTGGCAGACAGCTGCTTTTTTACAATCGTGTCAAAAAATTCCAGCAGTATAGCACGGGAAGCCACGTCCAAACCGGCAAAGGGGTCGCTGAGGACAAGCAGCTTGCAGCCAGAAAGCAGGGCGCGGCAGAGCAGCGTGCGCCGAATTTCTCCGGTGGACATATAGCGAAGTCCGCGGTCAAGGATATGCTCCACCCCGCAGAGCTTTACCTGCGGCATAGCTTCAAGCCGTGCCGCTATGGGAGGCAGTGGTGCCCCCTTCCTGCTTGAGCCGCCAAGCACTTCGCAGATGTACTGCCTGCCTGTGCGTCCGACATCCTCGCGGTTGAGTATTTCGCTCTCGTCCCGTTGCCGCTCTTCCTCGATGAGCGCGGCTGCCGCTTCCAGAGAGACTACAGCAACATCGCTGCCAAAAACGGAAGAATAGAGGGGCACTGAGACGGGAGCCTGCGCGTTTGCTGCAAGCTCGTTGGGAACTATATCAAGCTGCCCCGCAAGCGCGCGCACAAAGGCAGCCTTGCCGCCGCCGTTCGGTCCTGTCACCAGCCATGCCTCGCCTGTGGCAAGCCGCCAGTCAACACG
Organism: uncultured Treponema sp.; assembly: GCA_937885235.1. Classification (GTDB taxonomy): domain Bacteria; phylum Spirochaetota; class Spirochaetia; order Treponematales; family Treponemataceae; genus Treponema_D. Next base: position 3,903 of record CAKZZK010000335.1, on the reverse strand, counting down.
CGGCAGATGCACGGTGCCGCCGTCACGCACCGCGCAGTTTTCAATCGTGATAAGGGTATTCTGTGCCATACCGGAGCAAGTATAGCACGAAGGACCGACATTGCCTAGCCATTCCCCCGCGGCAGCCCAAGTCCTTAACTTTCCCCTTCCAATGCCGATAGAGAAAGTATGAAGAAGTTTTTAGCGGCGCTGTCAGTCCTGCTAGCAGGGGCGGCAAGCTTTGCCTTTGATACCGCAAGCTATGTTCCCAAAGGAAAGGTCCTTTCCTATACAAAGATAAACTACACCATTGTCTCTCGCTTTGGAGAATACTACCGCTCTCCCGCGCTCCGTTTTGTACACACTTTTGCAGACGGTGTGGAGGGAGAGGCCATAAGCTATGACACGCAGAACAAGCTTGTTGACCGCATGACTTTTGAATACGACGAGACGGGGCGGAGGACAAAGACCGAGTACTTTGATTCGCACGATATTCCCATGCACCGCACCGTCACCGAATACGACGGCGAGGGACGGATTTTATCCGAAACCGAATTCGACTCGCTCGGCACGCTTTCAGGCAAGACTATTTACACGTATGCGGGCGGCAAAGAAACGCAGTCCTTTTACGACCGCGAGGGCGCGCTGCTTTCGCGCATCATCTCCCGCAGGGACGAGGCTGGCAGAATCAGCGAAATCAACGAGTACTTTGGCGACGGTTCTTTTGAGCAGCAGGAAGTCTACAGCTACCGTGAGGACGGGCAAATCGCTTCTATTACCGTAACGCTCGGCGACGAAGGGCTCATCTCCAGCCTGCTCTACCGCTACTCAGACGACGGGATTCTGCAGGAAATCCAGACATTCAATGCGGCAGGGGCAGTGACCCGTCGGGAATTCTACGAGCATGACGAACACGGCAATACCACAGCCATCAAAGAGTATGAGGTAACGAAGAAATTCGGCGACATTGCAAACGAATTGAAATCAATGACCACCTATGCCTACAATTACGAGGCAGAGGCAGAAGCAAAAAATTGATTTTCGCATGTTGTTTTTCCCATACAGTTAATATATAATAGAAGACAGTCTTTCATTAGAAGAGGAAACATACCATGGAAGCTATTGGAATCAAACTTGCCGACGGTTCTTTTTACCCCATACTGGAATACGGCAAGCCGCAGAAAAAGAATCTCGCACTCACCACAGTAAAAGACAACCAGACGACTGTCCACGTTGATCTCTACCGTTCCTCCACAGCTTCGATGGCGGATGCCCAGTATGTAGACACACTGGAAATAAAAGACCTGCACCCGCACGGCAATGGCGAGCCAAACCTGAACCTAGACATTGAACTTGACGCGGAAAACAAGCTCAGCGCAAAAATCCATGACCCCGAAACAGACAGGCAAGTAGCCCTCGTGTCACGGCCAATCGCCGAGCGCGGCGGTCCCGTCAATTTCTCCATAGACGACAGCCCTGCGGGCATTCCTTCTGAAGAAGACACAAAGACTTTTGAAGACATTTTTGATGGCAAGAACAATGAGCCGGAGCCATCTTTCGAGGACATACTCAATTCCATTTCTTCCGATACGACGGCAAGCGAACAGAAGCCCTACGCCATAACTGAAGACGATGTGGCAAAGCTGGACAAGGACGTAACGACGACAGAAGTGACCTCCCTTGGCCCTGCTCCCGATGATGAGGACTTCGGCTTTGACGCGCTCCCCAAAGAAGGAAAATCTTCACGGCGCAGTGCAAAATCCCGCCATCAGGAAGGAGACGAAAAAGAGGCGGGAGAAGTGCCGGAGGACTTTGACGAATCCCTGTTCACCGATGATTCAGAACAGCCGGAAGTGCTGCAAGCCGCAGAACCCGCTGCCACAGAAGAAAAGGCCGCAGCCGTTACCACGCTCAACGACTCTGACACCACAGACTTCGACTTCGCTGCGACGGGAAACAGGGAGACTGCGGCAAGCATAGAGCTTCCAGACTTCAATGAGCCCGATGCGTCTTCAAGCATCAATACTGAAACGGACTTTGACTTTGGAGACACACAGACAGCCGTACCCGCAAAAGAAATTGACGATACCATCGCACAGGCAGACAGCGAATTCACAGAGAGCGAGCTGACAAGCGATATAGTTTCAGACGACGAACTTCTAAACACCGACAGCGACTTGTCAGCCACTGTTCAGACTGACAGCAGCTTGTCAGACAATTCCCTGTCAGAACTGCCTGATTTCACTCTGGATGACATAGACACCTCTGATGTTGACCTGAGCAAGGATATAGATCTTCCCGCTCTGCCGGACTTCGGCGACGGCATCGGTGCAAGCACCGAGTTGGAAACGACGGCAGCCGCCAGCGACTTTGACTTGGATTTGCCAGACTTCGGAGAACTGGAAACTGAGACCAGTTCCAGAGACTTTGATCTGCCCGATTTTGGCGACACCGAAAAAGCAACGGCGGACAGCGATTTTGACTTGAGTTTGCCAGACTTCAGCGATGATGATGACAGCAGCATAGACAGCGCCGACCTTCCCGATTTCAGCGATCCGGAAATTGAAGCAAGCTCGGAGGCAAGCTCTGATGATTTTGATCTGCCCGACTTTGGCGACCTCTCTACGACAACAAACTCGTACCTCGCTTCAGATACGGACTTTGAGATACCCAGCTTTGACGACGATGAGAGCGAAAGCGACTTTGACAGGCTCTTTGGCGAAGATGGAAACAAGCAGCCAGAGGAAATCACTCCTGAAAATATGTTTAACAACCTCTATGACAAGGAGACCATAGAAGGAAAGTCTTCAAGCGCCTTTGAAGAGGAAAAGCGCGAAGAAAAAAAGAAGACGAGACTTCCCGTTATCATCTGCGTGGCATGCGCCATCATCTGCCTTTTGTGCTTGCTCTTCCTCTTCGTCATTCCGACAAAGCTCAACCTCATCAACAGGCCGCAGCAGCCGGAAATAGCAGCCAGAACACAGCAGGAAAAAGGTTCATCATCCACACCCATTGCGGATGCGGGCAACATCACGCCGCCTATCGACACCTCCTCGCTGCCTTCGCCAGAGCAGAAAAACAGCACAGAGGAAACGACTCCTTCCTTTACGCCGGCAACTTCCGCACCCGCAGCGACTCCGACACCCAAGCAGGCAGAATCCGTGCCCGCAAAGGAAAACCAGATTGTCATCGCCACCGTTCCCTCACAGGTAGTCCCCGAACAGCCTGTGAAATCCGCTACCAAGGTGCCGGACATCAAGTACACCGTCGTCTGGGGAGACACACTCTGGGATATTTCCAATGCCTACTACAAGAACCCGTGGCGGTACAAATACCTTGCGCAGTATAATAAGCTCAGCAATCCAAACTACATCAAAGCTGGCTCCGTCATACTGATTCCGGCGGAGTGATGAGAAAGACAGCGTTTATCTATTTACTGCTTTGCCTCCTCCTGCTGTCTGCAGGCTGTTCTTCGGACAACTCGCTCCAGCAGAAATATGGAGACGATGCAGCGTATTTCGTTGCGCTGCGTTCCCTACAGATGGGCGACAGGGCTACTGCCGAAAGGCTTTTCAAGCAGAGCGCAAAAAAAGCTTCTCCGCTCATCGCGCGGCGGGCGGCAGAAGAGCTTGCCGCGATGGGGAACGTGGAAGACAGAATCAGGGCATTCAAATCCCTCTATGAGGATTTTCAGGACGAAGACTCCCTGCTTTTGCTCTGCAAGGAATTATACGACAACCGCGAGTACGCGCAGGTCATCAAGATGACCGATGGAATAGACCTTGTTAGCTGCAACAACGAGCTTGCCTATTACCGCTGTTCATCACTCTACATTAAAGACAGCTCGCGTTTTTCTCAAGACTACCTGCAATGGTGCACGTTCCGCAGCTTTGCCAAAGAGCAGCACCAGCTTTCCCGCGAGGT
>CAKZZK010000334.1 GCA_937885235.1 uncultured Treponema sp. | reverse complement strand
GTAGAAGCCTTTACTACGCACCGAAATAGCCTTGATTGCATAATGCGCTCAAGGCTTTTTTTATTGTGAGGATTTAGATAATTTTACGTAAATTATGCTTTAGCCGCCGCGGCATCGTCGCTTTTTGCACTAAATTTTTATAGAGGAAAACACATGTAATAGAAAAGGAATAGCACGGACGGTAAAGATACAGGGTGACATTAGCTTCCGTCAAGCCGAATCCGTGATTGCGGAACGGGGCGGGGAAGCGTCCTTCCTCATTTATTCCCGTGTGCCATTGGGAGAAGTCTGCCCGAATGGGAATGGCACATAAAGGGATAGCTGTAAAAAATAATGATACATGAAAAATAAAAAACAGAAAGGCATCCTCAGGCGGCGGGGCTACCTGCTTGCCGAACTGGTGTCGAACTCCATAAAGAAGCGCTACCGCCGCTCCCTGCTCGGCGTGCTGTGGAGCATGCTCAACCCGCTTCTGACCATGGCGGTGCAGGCATTCATCTTCTCCTCCATGTTCAGGCATGATATTCCCAACTACCTCTTATACCTCATCACGGGGCAGATACTGTTCAATTTCTATTCCGAGGGAAGCCGCACGGGAATGCGCTCGGTCATAGCGCACGCGCCGCTCATCAAGAAGGTGAAGATGCCCGCATATATGTTCCCCGTGTCCGCCGTAGCCGCAAGCTGCGTGAACCTCGTGTTCGCCCTGCCGGCGCTTGCAATCATCATGGCGGCAACGGGGGCACGGCCTACATGGGCGCTGCCCGCTTTCCTCCTGCCCCTGCTGCTTATGCTCGTGTTCTGCACGGGGGTATCGCTCATACTGTCCTCGCTTGCGGTGTTCTTCCGCGATGTCCTGCACCTCTACGGGGTCTTCCTGACCATGCTGCATTACGCCACGCCAATCTTTTATTCTGACAGCAATTTTTCAGCACGGAAGGCTGCGGTGCTCCGGCTGAACCCCCTGGTTCACTTTGTAAAGGCATTCCGTGCACCGCTGTACCGGGGAACGCTGCCCGACGGCAGGACGCTCCTGTTCTGTGCCCTGTTTTCGTTTGCGGCGCTCGCAGCCGGCGCGCTCATATACCGGCTGACGCGGAAGAAGTTCATTCTCTATATATAGGTGCGCGGATGGATACAGTGATACGGATGGACCGGGTGTCCATGCACTACAACCTGATGGCGGAGGGGACGAACTCGCTCAAGGAGTTCGTCATCCGGCTTTTGAAGGGCAGGCTTTTATACGACGATTTTGTGGCGCTCGACGACGTGTCCTTCGAGATAGGGCGCGGGGAGCTGGTGGGCATCATCGGCTACAACGGGAGCGGCAAGAGCACGACGCTCAAGCTGCTTGCGGGGGTGCTTTCGCCCACATCGGGCACGGTGGAAGTAGAGGGTGAGGTGGCACCCCTCATAGAGCTGGGTGCGGGCTTTGACCCTGAGCTGACGGCAGAGGAAAACATCTACCTGAACGGGGCGATACAGGGGCATCCGCATTCCTATATGAAGAGCCATTTTGACGAGATACTGGACTTTTCCGAGCTGCACGAGTTTGTGCACGTGCCGCTGAAGAATTTTTCGAGCGGCATGAAGAGCCGGCTCGGCTTTGCGGTGGCGACCGCCGTGGAGCCGGACATCCTGCTGGTGGACGAGGTGCTGTCGGTAGGAGACCACCGTTTCCGCAGGAAGTGCGAGGAGCGGATACAGGGCCTGATAAGCCGCGGGGTGACGGTGGTACTCGTGTCGCACAACACGGACCTGGTCTCGCGCATGTGCCCGCGGGTGATATGGCTTGAGAAGGGAAGGGTGCGGGCAGCCGGCAATGCGGCGGAGCTCTGCGCGGCATACCGCGGGCAGAAGTAGTGGGCTTTAGCTGTGTCCGCCGCCTTGCCGTCCGCATGGTACAGGCGCTGGCAGGGCTTTTTCCCCTGGACAGGCAGCGGATTGTCTTTTATGCATATAAGCGGAAGGGCTTTTGCTGTAATCCGAAATATATAGCCCTGAGCCTCCTGAAGGATTTTTCCGGAGAATACCGCCTGTACTGGGCGAGCGCCTGGCCTGAGACGGTGGACTGCCCGTCCGGCTGCACGGTGATACGGCTCGGCAGCCTGCGCTTTTATTACCTGTGTGCGCGGGCGAAGCTGCTCGTGACGAATGACAAGCTTGACGGCTTTCTTTGCAAGCGGCGGGGGCAGCTGTACATGAACACCTGGCACGGCGGGGGAGCGTTCAAAAAGGCAGGGCTGGATGCCGCGCGGAATGAAGGGGAGGCTGCCGCGGTGCGCCTGTGGTACGGGGATATGGACTACATGCTTGTGTCGAGCCTGTACCTGCGGGAGGCATTCTCCCGTGCCTTTTCGCTGCCGCCTGAGCGGGTGCTTGCGACGGGAATGCCGAGGAGCGACGTACTGCTTTCCCCGCCGTCCGGCATACGGGAAGCGGTGCGGGAAAGGTATGGCTTTGATGCAGCAGTGCAGGTCGTTCTTTTTGCCCCCACGTACAGTACGGACATGAACCCCGTGCCGCTTTCCGGTGCGGACTGTGCTGCCGTGCTTGCTGCACTGTCGCGCCGTTTCGGCGGGGAATGGCGGATGCTTTCCCGCTCCCACTATTTTGACGGGGATGCGCCCTGCACCGGCTTTCCCGGAGGAACGGCGTGCTGTAATGACTGGTATGACGCGCAGGAGCTTTTGTGCGCGGTGGACGTGCTCATAACGGACTATTCCTCGCTCCTGTGGGATTTCACCCTGCTGGGCCGTCCCGCGTTCCGCCTTGCGGCAGACCCGGAAGGCTACGGGGCGGAGGAGCGGGGCTTCTATATGCCATACGGGGAATGGCCGTATCCCCATGCGCGGACTGCGGCGGAGCTCGCGGCACAGGTGGCTGTGTATGATGCGGAATACTGGCGGGGAAGGCAGGAGGCATTCCTGCGCTTCGTGGGGAACTGCGACAGGGGCTGCTCCTCGCGCCTTGCGGGGGAGGCAGTGAGAAAAATTATGTCTGATGGAGAAAGAGAATGAATACGGTGCTGCTCATGATGGGCGGAAGCGGGACACGGATGGGGGCTTCAGTCCCCAAGCAGTTCCTTGAAGTGGACGGAAAGCCTGTTTTTTATTATGTGGTCAGGGCTTATGCCCGGATGAAGGAGATTGCACATATCTGCATCGTCTGTCCGCAGTCGTGGATTTCCTTTGTACAGGATGTCATCCGCCCTGTACCGTTTGCAGGGCGGATGCTCGTGTCGCAAGGAGGGGAAAACCGTTCTCAGTCAGTAAAGTGCGGGCTGAAAGCAGTGGAAGCATTTTCAGCCGCTGATGATATAATTCTCATACATGATGCAACGCACCCTTACCTTGATAAGGCCGCAGTGGAAAAAGCCATTGCAATAGCGAAGGAGCAGGGAGGGGCCACGCTGGCCGCCTGTCAGTATGATACCTGCTATGCTGTCGATGCAGGCAACCTGGTGCGGCGCGTCATTCCCCGGCAGGAAATTGTGTCTGGTGCTTCTCCTGAAGTGTTTCTCTATGGCGATTTGAAATCTATTTATTTTGCTGCCAGTGATCAGGAACTTGCGGCTGTGACTTCTGCGGGGGCAATGGCATTGCAGCATGCCGTTCCGATGCAGGCTGTTCCGACGAAAGTGCTCAATCTTAAGTTGACATATCCGGATGATATGGAGCTTTTTAAAGTATTGGTGAAAGAGTATTTCTTTAAGGAAGGATGCTGAAATGTTTGCAGGCGTTGTACATGCCAGAGATGACATACGCTACGAGGAGATTCCTACTCCGAAGCCCAAAGCGGGCGAAATCCAGATAAAGGTCAAATACACAGGGATATGTGGTTCTGATGTTCCCCGCGTCAATGGCGATGCCTGCCATTACTTTCCCAATGTGCTTGGGCATGAGTTTTCCGGCACCGTCAGCGGGGCGGGGAAAGGTGTTTCGCGCTTCAAGGAAGGCGACAGGGTTGCAGGAGTGCCCCTTGTTCCCTGCATGAAATGCGAAGACTGCATGAAGGGAAATTTTTCATTGTGCAGGCATTACAGCTTCATAGGCTCCCGCCAGTTTGGCAGCTTTGCCGAATATGTAGTGGTACCCGAAAGTAATGCCTTCCCGTTTGCACCGTCTGTCTCCTTTGAGCAGGGGGCTCTGTTTGAGCCTTCTTCCGTTGCGCTCCATGCATTGAAGTGTGTTGCATTCCGTGGGGGCAAAAGGGCCATTGTTTTGGGGTTGGGTACCATAGGGCTCTTTGCAATTCAGTGGGCGCGCATCATGGGTGCTTCAAGCGTTACTGCGGTAGGACGCAGCAGGGAGCGTATGCCCCTTGCGGAGCGGCTGGGCGCGGGGCAGGTGCTCAGCACGCTTGATGAAGGGTATTATGAGCGGGCAATGGAGAAGAGCGATGGAAAGGGCTTTGATTATGTTTTTGACGCGACGGGCAGTGCCGGTATGATGAAGGAAGGGTTCCGCTTTGCCGCGAACAAGGCCCGTGTGTGTATGATTGGGACGCCGAAGGAGGCCGTCTCATTTTCCGTGCCCGAATGGGAACTGCTGAACAGAAAGGAATTCCTTTTGACAGGTTCCTGGATGTCATACAGCGCGCCTTTCCCTGGAGATGAATGGAGCTTGACGGCGCATTTTTTTGCCGGCGGAGGGCTGGTATATGATGAAGCGATGATAGACAGGAAGATGCCGCTGAGCCGGATAGCCGATGCCTTTGCCCTGTTCAAAACTCCAGGTGCAGTAAAGGGCAAGATACTCATTGACAGCGAGGTATAAGGAATGAATGTAAAGCGTGACACGATGCACGATATGATATTCAAGCGGAATATGGGGATCCATTGCGGCATGCCGTCATTCTGCACGGCGAACGGTCTCGTCATAGAGGCCTGCCTGCAGCAGGCGAAGCGTTTTGGAGACGACGTGCTCATAGAAGGGACTGCAAATCAGGTGAACCAGTTCGGCGGCTATACGGGGATGAGGCCTGCTGATTTTCGGGAACATGTGCTTGCTATTGCTGATAGGGTGAGTTTTCCCCGAGACAGGGTGGTGCTCGGCGGCGACCATCTTGGCCCGCTTGTATGGTGCAATGAGCCTGAGTCAAGCGCCATGGCAAAGGCTGAGGAGCTTGTGAAGGAGTTCGTGCTTGCGGGGTATAAAAAGATTCATCTGGACACGAGCATGAGGCTGGGGGATGATTCCCGGGCGGAAAGGCTTCCTACCCGTACTATTGCCCGCCGCGGGGCGAGGCTGTTCCGGGCATGCGAAGAGGCATGGCGCGGACTGCTCGCGGAAAATCCGGACGAGATGCGCCCGTCTTTCGTCATAGGCAGCGAGGTTCCCATTCCCGGCGGCGAGCAGGAGGAGCAGGATCAGATTGCCATCACGAAGCCGGAGGATCTTGAGGAGACCATCCGTATATATCAGGAAGAATTTGAGGAGGCTGGATTAAAAGATGCGTTTTCTGCCATTGTCGCCGTTGTGGTACAGCCGGGGGTGGAGTTCGGAGACGAGAATATTGTCCGCTATGACCGCTCGCAGACGGTGGCGCTGAGCGACGCCGTGCGGAAGTATCCGGGCATCGTGCTGGAAGGGCATTCCACGGATTACCAGTCGCCGAAGCAGCTGAAGGAGATGGTGGAGGACGGCATAGCGATATTGAAGGTCGGTCCCGCGCTTACCTTTGCCGCCCGTGAGGGACTATTTGCGCTGAGCGCTATGGAGCGCGAGCTTGTCCCTGAGAAGCTCCGCTCGAATTTCCCCGCCGTGTTGGAGGCTGCCATGCTGTCTGAGAGAAAGAGCTGGGAGGTGTATTATCAGGGGACTGAGCAGGAGCGGTACATCAAGAGGCGCTACAGCCTGTCCGACCGCAGCCGGTATTATTTTGCCCGGCCCGAGGTACAGGAAGCGATACGGAGGCTGTTTTCCAATATTGACAGCACTCATATTCCTCTTGGCCTGCTGCACCAGTATATGCCGGTCCAGTACATCAAGGTCCGCGATGGGCATCTGCTCCGTTCCGCACGGGAGCTGGTGAGGGATAATATCGTGACGTGCATTGAGGATTATAATTATGCCACGAAGTATAATTATATGATTGGAAATGTGTTCGTCGGATAGGTATTAACTATATGATATTTTATAGATTAAGAAAAGCCTTGATAGAAAAGCGCTTTTTTAAGTCGATTATGGGGTGGTCCGATCGCAGGTTAGCTTCACTGAAAACTGGGGCTGAATATAATTTGCTGCGAATATCTGGCGAATAAATCGCGCTGTATTACATCGTTCGACTTGTTGCCGTTTTATACACTTCCATGTATTCGCGTTTTCCAATTGCGATTATGTTTACAAGTAATGTATTTTCGAAAATGGAATATACTATGCGAATTTGCTTTTTACAAGCATACATTTTTCTATATCCTGTCAAGTCGTAACCGTTCTTGTTGCCAAGTTCTTCGCCTAGCAGTGGAGCTGTTTTAAGCTTGTCAATTTGCTTTTTTACTAATTTTTTTACACTGCCGTCCAATGAACAGAATTCTTTTAGGGCCTCTGGATGAAATTTAATTTCGTATTCCATATTACAGTCCTGCTTGCTTTATGGCATCTTCATAAGAAACATATTCAGAAGCAGGCGTGTCTTTGCGAGATTGAATCGCTTCGTAAATGAGTTTCTGCTCATTTGCGTCAGCCAATGATTTTAAGCGTTCATATTCATCAATGGGAATCATAACTGCCTGCATCTGATTGTTTTTTATGACAGCAATTTTTTCATCATTTGATTTCGTCATTCGCTGTAAAAATGTTGCGAAGTTTCGTACAAATTGAGAACTTGAAACAATTTCATTACGGGTAAAAGTTACCATATAGAACCTCTTATGTATTATTATACATACTTTTTTGCATGAAATCAAGAAAATCCATGCGGGTAGATATAAAATGAATGAAATACTAAAAGAAGATTTTGATGGTTTGCTCCAGTACTATGACTTTTCCGCCTTGAAAGGCCGGTCCGTCTTTATCACTGGAGCGACAGGGCTTATCGGCAGCCAGGTGCTCAAATTTCTAAACTATTTGAACGAAAGTCAAGGTTTTGATATGAGGCTTTATGCCTTGATAAGGAGCGAGGAAAAAGCCCTCCGTGTATTTGGCAGTTTATATACGGATAAGAAGATTTCTTTTTTCAATGGAAATGTTCTGGGACTTCCGCCTGTTTATGTTCCCATCGATTACATCATTCACGGGGCAAGTGTGACAAGTTCGCAGGACTTCGTTACAAGTCCGGTGGAAACGATAGAAACGGCAGTAAACGGTACTGGTAACGTGCTGAAGTTCGCCCGTGAGAAAAGGGTGAAGTCATTCCTGTATTTGTCCAGCATGGAAACATTCGGCATAACGGATGGAAAGGGAGAAGTGCGGGAACCGGACCTGGGGTATATTGATGTTTTAAGCCCCCGTTCAAGCTATTCCGAAAGCAAACGGCTGTGCGAATGCCTGTGTGCGAGCTATGCGCAGGAATACGGTATAAATGCGAAAATAATAAGGCTTACGCAGACTTTGGGAGCGGGGATAGCCTATGATGATAGCCGTGTTGCTGCGCAATTCGCACGGGCCGTTATTGAGGAAAAGGATATAGTGCTGAAAACGAAAGGAGCAACGAAACGCCCCGTCATCTATACATCAGATGCAGTAAGCGCCATGCTTACCGTATTACTAAAGGGGAACCCTGGCGAGGCGTATACCGCCGCAAATCCAGAGACCTTTATGACGATACGGGAGACTGCGGAGATGGTCGCCGGAAAGATTGCGGAGGGCAGGATTAAGGTTATCTTTGACATACAGGGGATTCCGCTCGAGTATGCCCCAAATCTTAATCTTAATCTTAATGTTGACAAGCTGCGTTCCCTTGGCTGGAGTCCGAGGGTCGGACTTGAAGAAGCTTATCGGCGGATGATTGCGGGGATGAGAGTATGATTGCAATTGTTTTTAAGTTGGAAAAGGCTTTAGTGGAAGGACGTTTTTTTGCATCTCTTCAAGGATTGTTTGACAGGTTATTAGCAATAATATTTAAGAATATCATTTTTCGCTTCACAAAAATCGAAGTAAATAAAATTGTCTTTATGACATATAACAATAGGTATATTTGTAATCCCAAATATATTGCCGAAGGAATTATCCGGCAGCAGAAGGAATGGAAGTTGGTATGGATTGTATCCCCGGGGAGAAATTTAGATTTTCGTAATTTGAATTTTCCTAATGCAATTAAATTGGTACAACGAGATACATTTGAAGCCCTTTATGAAATAGCTACTGCCAAGATATGGATTGATAATGCGATAAATTTTCTGTGGAATCCTATTCCAAAAAAGAAATCACAATATTATATAGAAACATGGCACGGTTCAATGGGAATCAAACGAATAGAAAAAAATAAGGAAAGGCATTGGATAAAGACAGCAGAAAAAACAGGCCGGATGACAAATCTCCTTATTTCCAACAGCACATTTGAAACCCAGGTATATCGCGATACATGGTGGCCGAATACAGAAGTTTTTGCTTGTGGGCATCCACGTAATGATTGTTTCTTTTCACAGGCTGAGATGAAAAAAGCAAGGAAGGTTGTATCTGGATATTACGATGTTTCTTCAGAAACGAAATTTATTTTATATGCACCCACATTCCGAGATACGGGGCATATCGATTTTAAGGATTTTGATTATAAAAGGCTGGTCGATGCTCTTGGAAAAAAATTTGGTGGTTCATGGATTGTATTGGTTAGAAAGCATTTTCATGATGCAAGTGTGAAATTGAATTTATCGAAATTTAACTGTGTAAGGAATGCAACGGGATATCCAGATATGCAGGAGCTATTAATGGCCTGTGATGCAGGAATTACTGATTATTCCAGTTGGGCTTATGACTATTTGCTTACCCGAAGACCACTTTTTATTTATGCCACAGATTTGGAAGAATATAATACAGAGCGGGGGCTGGATTATCCGCTTGAGACAACGCCATTCCCTATTGCAAACGATAATAGTGAGCTTATTACTAAAATTGAGGGGTTTGATAATGAAATATACCAGAAAAAAATAGATATGTTTTTAAAGGAAAAAGGGTGTGTTGAAGATGGTCATGCAGCGGAACGGATTGTAAAAAAAATTGAATGTGTGATTGAGGGTAAGAAATCATGACGAAAAATGTTTTTTTGCGTTCTCAGAGGATGCAATATTATGCCGTGTATACTGTAGTGTTTACGGTTTTAGTATTTGTGGTCTTCCAATGGTCAATTTTTTATGGGAAAACTTTTCTTTGGTATGCAGATGGTCTGAACCTTCATAATCCAGCACTGATTTATGTAGCAAAATATTTTAGGCGAATTATACGGACTCTTTTGTTGAGTCATAGACTGATAATTCCACAGTGGGATTTCAATATTGGCGAAGGAAGCGATATCCTCCAGGCTCAACATTATACAATGATGGGAAATCCATTTTCTCTGTTGTCTGTCCTCGTTCCCTCGCGTTATATGTATTGGTACTATGGTGCAATGGTGCTTGCACAGCTTTATATTGCAGGGATATTCTTTTCATGGCTTTGTTTTTATACTGGCAAAAAAAACAGGTGCGCCATTTTGTCTGGTTCAATAACATATGTTTTTTCTTATTGGGCGATGTATAATGCCGTTCGTCATGCATGTTTTTTGGTGCCTATCGTATGGTTTCCTCTCATAATACTTGGTGTTGAAAAAATCCTTAAATGTGATAAACCATATACATTCATAATAGCTGTTGCCTGTGCGGCTTTTTCAAATTTCTATTTTTTTTATGTACAAGCATTAGTTGCTATTCTTTATACTTGTGTGCGCTTGCTTCTTAAATATGGGAAGAAAGTTTGTTCTATGTTGTGGATATTTTTTAAACTTTTTTTATTTGCTGTATGCGGTCTGGGAATTGCTGCTGTTATTTTACTTCCAGTATTATATATATTTATTTCTGATTTTAGGAGAGGTGGTGCTAGTCATTTGTTGGCTTATCCTTTGAATTATTACTTAAGAATACCATCGTTGCTGTTTTCCCCGATTGATTCTTTCTGGCTATGTCTTTGTTCTTCTTCCCCTGCGGTATTAGCAGTTTACTGTCTTTTTTGTAAAAAGAAATCTCTATTGCTTAGGATATTATTTATTTTTTGTGTCGTCATTATTCTTTCACCATTGCTTGGAGCTTTGCTTAACGGTATGTCTTATAGGACAAATAAATGGTCATGGGCATTTATATTGCTGAGTGCCTATACTCTTGTAGATGAATGGGGAACAATGCGAAATTTGAAAATCACAGAGCTATTTTTTTTCTTTTTATTTTTTCTTATATATGTATCAATATTACTTTTTTCCAATAAATTGGTTTATTCTATTGCAGAAGCAAAACGTATTGCTTTGGTAATAATACTGCAACTCTATATTTTAGGGCTCTTTATAGTGCTTCTGAAGTCTATGCCTATTGGAATGCCTAAAACCTGTTTGTGCCTTTTGTTTGTTGGTTTAAGTTTGTTTTTTAATGCTTTTTTTAAATTTTCATCGAACCAAGGTGCTTATTCAAATGAACTTGCTACTCCAAAAGAGGCTGCTGCGATATTAGATAATGAAACTCGTGATATAAAAAAAGCACGAAAAGCCGATGCATCCCAATCTGATAGT
>CAKZZK010000333.1 GCA_937885235.1 uncultured Treponema sp. | reverse complement strand
CATTCTTTCCCTACACGACGCTCTTCCGATCTATGATGTAAATCGATCCGTAAAGCGGCGGACCGGGCGCTCATCGGGTGGGCAGGGGAGCGGGACGTGCCGCTTTACGGATTCTGCCGCGGGATGCAGTCCGTTCTGGATTACTTCGGCGAGGCGCTGGAGGACGTGGAAGGGCACGTCGCGGTCCGGCACGCGGTTTCCGGAAGCGGACGGCGCGGGCGCGAGGTGAACAGCTACCACAGGCAGGGGTGCACGGAGCTCAGGACGGGGGAGTTCGAGGTTCTTGCGGAGGCCGGGGACGGCGTCATAGAGGCCGTGCGGCACCGTGAACGGCGGATTGCCGCGGCGATGTGGCATCCCGAGCGGGAGTCGCCGTTCGATGCGGCGGACATACAGTTCATACGGAATTTATTTTTATAGGGGGCTTTATATGAAGGCGATCATTCTGGCGGCCGGGCAGGGGACGCGGCTGAAAAAGTACACGCAGGGCCTGCCGAAGGGAATGCTTGGGTTTATGGGGAAGACCGTCATCGAGCGCCAGATAGGGCAGTACCGTGCGTGCGGAATCACGGACATCATCATAGTGCGCGGCTTTGCCGCGGATAAAATCACGTACGGGGGAGTGAGGTATTACACGAATGAGGAGTTTGCCACGACCAATATGGTGGAGTCGCTGATGGCGGCGCGTGCGGAGTTTGACGACGACATCATCGTGAGCTATTCGGACATCCTTTTTGAGGAAAGGCTCCTTCGCGGCATGATGGCATCTGCCGGTGATTTTGCGGCTGCTGTCGATGACGGCTGGAAGGCGTACTGGCAGAGGCGGTACGGGCGCGTGGATTTCGACACGGAGAGCCTCTCGATAGACGGGAGCGGCAATATCACGGAGCTCGGGCGTGAGGATCCGCCGCTGGAATCAATTAGTGCGCGCTACATCGGTCTGCTCAAGTTCTCAAAGGCAGGCCTGATGTTTATGAGGGAGCTTCTTGCGGAGGCATACCGAGACTATGCGGACAGGCCGTGGCAGCAGTCGGGGAAGCCGGTGCGGAAGGCGTACATGACGGACCTGCTGAACGCCGTCATCCGCTCGGGGCGCGGGGTGAGGGCGGTCCGTTTCTCGCACGGGTGGATTGAGTTTGACACGAACGAGGACTATGAGAACGCCTGCCGCTGGGCTCAGGACGGCTCCCTCCGCGAGATTATCGATTTGTAGTCGTGCTTTCCATTTGAAAGAAGAAATAGTAATTTTTGCTTGGATGAACGGTTGATTTTATTTTTGTTGCCCATCAGCTACAAAGTCTTAGCATGATTTTGAGTTTTCGAACAAGTCTAATATTTAAAAACGGTGGCTATATCACCTTGCTCTTCCTTTTGCTGGTATGCATTTTGTAATATCTCTGGAACTTGTATGAATCATATTCTCTTAACTGGTGCCACCGGCATGATTGGCAGCGCGGTTGTGCGCGGAGCAACAAGACGTGGTTACGAAATCACCTGCATGGTCCGCAAGGATTCTCCCCGAATTATGAATATTCCTCGGGACGAGAATGTGCATATCATTGAATGTAACATCACGGATTACGCAGACCTTAAGCTTGAAGGAAGCTACGACATCTTCATCCATCTTGCATGGGCAAAGACATCAGTCAGCGGGCGAGATGATGTGGACTGTCAGTTGAAAAACATACAGTATACATTGGATGCAGTGCGGCTTGCGCAGCGTTCTGGCTGCAAGGTCTTTATTGGTGCGGGAAGCCAGGCGGAATACGGAGTTAAATCCGTTCCGCTTACGCCAGATTTGCCCGTGAACCCCGAAAGCGGTTACGGCATTGCAAAGTATGCGGCGGGAAAGCTTTCCGCTATGCTCTGCGGGCAGCTAGGGATTCGCTTTAACTGGCTCCGTATTTTGAGCGTGTACGGACCGCATGATGGCGCGCATACGCTCATAAGCTATGTTATCCGTGAGTTGCAGGCAGGGCGAAGCCCGGAGCTTACGGCATGTGGACAGAAGTGGGACTATCTGCACTGTGATGACGCTGCAGCTGCGTTCCTCTCGGTGGCGGAGAAAGGCGCTGACGGCAGGATTTATCCTCTTGGTTCTGGACAAGGGCGTAGGCTTTCCACATATATAGAAGATATTCAACAGATTATAAATCCCAGTGTGCCGCTTCTTTTAGGCAGGAAGGCATATTATCCCCATCAGCCGATGCATTTGGTGGCGGATATTTCCGAACTTTCCAAAGATACGGGATGGCTTCCTCAGATTTCCTTCACGGACGGCATCCGCCAGCTAGTGAATGTGGGAACATCGCTATCATCATAAGCGCAGATGGGATTAAATTGAAAAAGAGGCTGTCCTAGAAGTAATTAAAACTTCATCAGAAGACA
>CAKZZK010000332.1 GCA_937885235.1 uncultured Treponema sp. | reverse complement strand
TTCAAAGCGTTCCAGACGGCGGAGCCCCCAGCCGAGCATAAACCATGCGTTCCAGACAGCGGGATTGTCCTGCAAAAAGCGGCGGATTTCAACAAGCCCTTTTTCTTCTTCCCCTTTGGAAATCAGCTCGTAGGCGTGGTGAAAGCGCTCGTTTTCCAGATTCCTGCTGTTTATCTTGTTCAAAATCTCCTGCGCCCGCTCCATCTTGTATTCGCCGTTTTCGCCGAGCTCTTCTTTTTCCGCACCGGCGGTAAGGCCGAGGAAGCTTTCAAAGCAGTGCTTTGCCTCTGCGTAGTTGTGCTGTTTTAAATAGAAGAAACCCGCGTTGAAGAATGCGTCGGGAATTTCCGGCTCTGCGTCCATCGCTTCCCTGTAATAGTTGTGCGCGTTTTCATCGTAGGCGTCTGCGTCGTCAAAGAGGCTGTTGTGGCGGTAGCTGTCCGCCCTCTGGTCAAAGAAGAGCGCCATGTTCAGTATGACGGACTTGTTTTCCGGCTCAAGGCCGTGGAGCGCGGTCCATATCTCTTCCGCCAAATCCCAGTCCTCGTTTTTTGTCTTGAGGATTGCGGCTTCCGCCAGCTCTTTGGCTATGTTGGGCCGTGCCTGCTTTATGATTGAACGGTAATAGTCAAGCTGGGGATTGTGCCTGTCGTAGGCGAGCACGGTAAGGATGCCCGCGAGTATCTGCTCCTGCGTCAGCGCTGCGATGTTGAAGGAATCTGAGTCTTCATTCGTTTTTTTCTGTACGGGGAGCAGAATCTGCGGGTCAATGGCAAGCGCGTGCTCGGAGAGCGAAAAGCCCTCCGGCAGCTTGATGAAATAAATAGAATCGAGCGGGTTTGAAGAAGCCATAGATTGATTTTCTTGTGCGGCGTTAAACGTCCATATCCTCTTCTGCGAAGGGCGTTGCCTCTTCCTCTTCCGCCTGTGGAGCTGCATCTGCAAACTTGGTGTTCATGTCTGACTTGCGCGCCGTGGACAGGTAATTGTTGATGTGCAGCTTGTAGGAGAGGGGCAGCTTCTTTTCATCGTATTGGATTTCCGCCACAACGATATCTGTGCGGTTTTCTACCGCGCTTGTATTTACGATGGTGCCTGTCAGCTGTATGACTTCGTAGGGGTTGTCAACCTCCAGGCTCATTTGTGCCACTTTGTCCTTTAGGAATTTTGCCACGCCCAGAATGCAGACCTTTGCGCCGCCAAAGGAAATTTCCTGCAATATGCAGCGGCGGGGGACGTCCTGTATGTTTATCATACATTCTTTCTTGGGAATGCCCAGCTTGCGCAGGGCGTCCGGGGTGATGTGGATGCTTTCGTCTTTTTTCTCGGTAAAGTTGGTGTTTGCATCAACGATGTTGCCGAGAAGCTGAA
The DNA here is from genome assembly GCA_937885235.1 of uncultured Treponema sp. Taxonomy (GTDB): domain Bacteria; phylum Spirochaetota; class Spirochaetia; order Treponematales; family Treponemataceae; genus Treponema_D. The sequence goes on along the minus strand of CAKZZK010000332.1, from coordinate 3,401 downwards.
TCAAATCCTCCGGCGGGCGCTGGGTGTATGCCAGTGTGACTATGACGTAGTCCTTGCTGTTCATATACGCGGTGATCTGGTCCACCTTACAGGTGACAAAGAAGCTGATCGGCTGACCCTTTTCCTGCATAAAGCAGAAGCGGAGGCTCATTGCGGGTGCATCTTTTTTTGCTATCTGCTGGAAAGCCCCGCCCTGTGTGCCGATAACGATACGTGCCTGAGAGAGAGACGCTGAGTTGATGATGCACGGCCACTGCCCTTCGGCACATTTGATGTAAACCTGCCGTGGGTCAAGTCCCAGAGTACGGATGACTTCTTTGGAAAAAACAATTTCCGTCGTTCCGTATGTCTCGTAATATTTTGTTAGCTGTTGTGCGGTAATAGATGCCATGCGTTCTATAATAATTAATAAAGAAAGAATTGTAAAGCCTAATTTTAAGGAAAAGAGCTTAAAAATCAAGAGGAAATAAAACGACATTGTTATTTAGTCTTTAAATCTTGCCATAATTGTTCGCTATGCTATAATTATCTACAAAAGTTCTTGCTTAAGATAATTTCTACTACCATATATCAAAGGGGAGCATCTCTGCCGCAGCTTCGTGTGTGCAAAAGGGGAGTACCCCCACCCCTGCGGCAGTTTGTTTTTTGGGGAGGCTGTTCAAAGCGTCGGGCAGCCTCTCCTTTTTTTATGTGCAGCTTTTGTCAGTATCAATGAGAATTGATATGCACCAAAAAAACAAAGAAAATACTTGCTTTTTTTTCAAAGTCATTTGATAATAGAAAGCAATGCATGGGCGGTATGCCACAGGCATTATGCGCACGCATTGTGCGTAGGCATAGGAGTAAATGACGATGACTAAGGAAAAGATTGCAGAAGAGATTGCCAGAGGCGAGGCAATCCTCGGTATTGAGTTTGGTTCAACCCGCATCAAGGCTGTGCTTATTGATTCCGCAAACGAACCTGTCGCGAGCGGTGCCTTTGACTGGGAGAATTCTCTGCTTGACGGCGTGTGGACATATTCCCTCGATGAAATCCACAACGGCATATCCACCGCCTATATAAATATGAAGAAAGATGTGCAGGAAAAGTATGGCGTAAAGCTTACCCGCCTCAAGGCAATGGGGGTGAGCGCCATGATGCACGGCTACCTTGCCTTTGACAAAAATAATGCTCTGCTTGTGCCTTTCCGCACTTGGCGCAATACCATCACCGGCGAGGCTTCCGCAAAGCTTTCTGCGCTTTTTAACTATCCCATTCCTGAACGCTGGAGCATTGCCCACTTGTATCAGGCTGTCCTCAAGAAGGAGCCCCACGTAAAGGATGTAGCGTTCTTTACCACGCTCGCAGGCTATGCCCACTGGATGCTGACGGGCGAGAAAGTGCTCGGCGTTGGCGATGCTTCTGGCATGTTCCCCATTGATGCCGCAACGGGGAATTACAATGCCGCCATGATAAAGCAGTTTGATGACTTGGTGGCTCCCTGCGGTTTTGGCTGGAAACTTGAATCCCTCTTGCCAAAATGCCTCCCCGCCGGTGCCGCGGCAGGAAAGCTCACCGCCGCCGGTGCAAAGTGGCTTGACCCTGAGGGCACGCTTGAAGAGGGCGCCGTGTTTGCGCCGCCTGAAGGAGATGCGGGAACCGGCATGGTTGCTACGAACTCTGTGGCGGCGCGCACGGGCAATGTGTCTGCCGGTACATCCGTGTTCGCCATGGTGGTGCTCGAAAAGGCGCTTTCCAAGGCATACAACGGGCTTATAGACATCGTGTCTACTCCTGACGGAAAGCCTGCCGCAATGGCGCACGCAAACAACTGCACGGGCGAGTACGACAAATGGATAAAGCTCTTCGGCGAGGCTGCGGAACTGCTCGGCGCAAAATTCAACAAGGGGCAGCTTTACGACGGGTTGCTTGCCCTCGCGCTCAAGGGCGACAAGGACTGCGGCGGGCTTGTGCCGTACAACTACATCTCTGGCGAGTCTATGACAGGCTTTACAGAGGGGCGTCCGCTCTTTGTGCGCACCCAGAACGCTAAATTCACGCTTGCCAACTTTATGCGTGCTCAGCTCTTTACCGCATTGGGGGCTTTGCGCACGGGTATGGACATCCTTTTTGACGAAGAGCACGTAAAGCTTGACAGGCTTACCGGCCACGGCGGCTTCTTCAAGGCTGCTGACGTGGGGCTTCCGGTGATGGCGGCCGCCATGCACACTCCCGTGAGCGCGCTCAGCACTGCCGGAGAGGGCGGCCCGTGGGGCATGGCTCTGCTTGCTTCTTACGCGGTGAACGGAAAGGGTGCGAGCCTTCCCGGCTGGCTTGAAAAGAACGTTTTTGCCACGGCGAAAGTGAATACCGTCAAGCCAGAGCAGGCGGACATCGATGGCTTCAATGCTTTCTTTGCCAACTACAAGAAGGGCCTTGCCGTAGAACGCGCGGCAGTGGAAAGCCTTGCCTAAGAAAATGATGGAGGAAATATGGCAAACTACAAGACGATAAAAGAGCAGGCTTACGAAGCCAATATGCAGATTCCCGCGCAGCACCTTGCCCTATACACATGGGGCAATGTGTCCGCCTTTGATAAGGCTGCCGGTGTTTTTGCCATCAAGCCGAGCGGCGTACCCTATCCGGAGCTGACTGCCGACAGCATGGTTGTGGTTGACCTTGACGGCAGGGTGGTGGAGGGCAATTTGCGCCCTTCAAGCGATACGCCTACCCATGTGGTGCTTTACAAGGAATTCGCTGTGGTGGATGGTGCCAATATCAACGGCATCATCCACACGCATTCTACCTATGCGGTGAGCTGGGCTCAGGCGGTGCGTCCCGTGCCGCTCTTTGGCACAACTCATGCTGACCACATTCAGACAGAGGTTCCCTGTACCCCCTATCTTTCCGAAGAGGCAGTCAAGAATGACTACGAGAGGGAGACGGGAAATCTTATCGTGAGCCACTTCCGCTCGCTGAAGCTCAAGCCGGAAGAGGTGAATATGGTGCTGGTGGGCGGTCATGGTCCCTTCTGCTGGGGTGCTACTGCCGACAAGGCTGTGTACAATGCCGCCGTCCTTGAAGAGGTGAGCCACATGGCACTGAACACCGTCCTCATTTCTCCTGCAGCAAACACACTTCCTGCTTATATAATAGATAAACATTACCAGCGCAAGCACGGTCCAAACGCCTATTACGGGCAGGCAAAGAAATAAACGGCAAGGCTGGCAGCGCTTTCCGTAGCAAAACTCACCCTTGGTGGCTCTGGTCCATCGGGGGTGAGTTTCCCCGTGGCCATCTTGTAAAAAGATTTTCCCTCCGCAATATAATAATTGTATCTTCGCGCTTTTTTTCTCTGGCTTTTTGTTGTCATTCGTAAGCGATTTTGTCAAGTTAAGCACCTAAAAATTTAGGGACTTTT
>CAKZZK010000331.1 GCA_937885235.1 uncultured Treponema sp. | reverse complement strand
TGCAAGGTTTTTTGGCATTTTTGCACTTTTTCCTTGCACCTGTGGAACCTTTTTTGCTCTTATTTTCTTTGTCTGTATGATTTTAGGTTCTTTTTCAGTAGATACTAATTATATCTTAAAATCAAATCCTAATGGGCTGTGCGGATGTTCCTGCGAGGGGACAGACGGGGCAGTTTCAAAAGCCGCTAAAAGAGCAAAATTTATCGGGATAGCTATGGATTTTTTCGTAGATATCTGATACACTATGAAAAGAAGCACAACCAAAGTTATGGTTGGTCTTCATACCTTGACAAAATACCCTTTCGGGTACGCCGCCTTAGTGTGTGAGACTTAGGCGGCTATTTTTTGCTCTTCCACTTATTTCATGCGAAGAGGTGGGTTTACCATACTGGATAACCGAGCAACAAAATCACTACGATTATCACGAAAATCTTTATGATTCGGTTCACCGCACGCCTCCCAGCTTGTTTTATATGACTTCGCCATACAGCTAACGCCACTAGAGCCAGAAGACCAACCGCCAATAACCTTGTCAGAACTCGCTAAAGTTCCTATGGTTGCACTGTAATATAATATCGGACGATTATTCTTAACACAGGAAAATATAAAGAGCTGATTTAAAAATTTTTGTTACTTTTTGCCGTGTGAACTGTTATACTAGATGAAGAGACCGAATAGAGGAAAGCGATGAAGCAAAGGAATACTTGTGTGAAGAAGGGCAAGGTGACAGCGATGAACGAAGGCAGTGCCGTCATCGCAGGCACGACAGGCTCAACTAAAGTGAGCATAACGATAGAGGTGGAAGAGTAAACGAGCCGGTTTTAAACCTGATAAGCAAAGCCCATTCCGAACTGCGGAATGGGCTTTTGTTTTAGACTAATCCGATTTTCTCTTTCATTTCCTCAAGTACCGCGAGATCCTGCATGCCCGTCTTTATTGTGGATTGCAGTTCCGCCTTGCCGTCAAGAAAATCAACGGCATTCTGAATCATATTGGGAAAATACAGCACCTTTTTGGGCAGGTGGCTGGCTCTGTCATTGAGCAGGGAATAAAAGCCCGTATACAGGGGGCTTTCCCCCCGCTTGTACAGCTTGAGATAGCTGTTGCCTATGCAGATCCGCCCTTCCGTGCCGGTGATTTCGATTTCAAAGCCAAAATAACGGGAACGCCCGCTCATAAAAATAGTCACGTCAGGACAGAGGGAAGTCATATAATGCGCGCTGAACTGGCGCACGCAGGCTTTCTTGTCGTGCAAGAGCCCCGTTATGACGGGATTGGAAAGCCGCTCATCATCAAGGAAAAACTCGATGGCGTCAACAAGATGCGTCCCGTCGTGGATAAGGCTGTACGCGCCGGAATTCTCCTCCGCAGGGTTATAGACGCACATACTGGAAAAAAGCCCGCCGCGTATGCTCTGAACCTCGCCAATCTTGGGCAGATAGACCTTGGCGGCGCGGTAGTCCTCCCCGAAGCGGCGCTCATGGTTGATGAGGACGGGAACTTTGTGTTCATCAGCTACAGCCTGAATGACCTCCGCCTCTGCCGTGTTGAGGGCGACGGGTTTCTCCAAGATGACCAGTTTCGGATGCGCTTTGATGGCGGCGATGGCTTCTTCCTTGTGGGACTTCTCGTTCACCGCCACCGTCACGATGTCAGGACGCTGCCAGTTGTACAGCTCAGAACTGCTCTGGTAGACGGCAGCTTTTTTGTTTGCTTCGTGCCAGATCCTCAGCATCTGCAAGTCGGTATCACAGCCTGCGACAAGCTGAATGCGCGGATTGTCCAGCAATGCCATCGTATGGCTTGCAGGCTGCTCCCGCTTCTTGTCCAGTCCCAGACTGTAGCCTATGCGCCCGCAGCCCACCAAGGCAGCCGTATAGCGATTATTCATGCTGCTTTCCCACACCGTCCATGAGGGCGGCATATTTCTGTGAAAGCCTGCGGGATTTCTCTGCGGCAAGCCCGCGGTAGTTTGCGGGATGGGCAAAAAAGCTGTCGGGTTCCGTCACGCCAAGCTTTGCCAGCTGAGCCTTGATTTTCTCCCATGCCTCTCCGTGCGTTTTGAGCACTTCAAAGAAGGATTTCCCCGTCTGCTCTGCTTCCAGTGTGATTTTGCGGATAACTTCGTGGCCGTCATTCACGCCGGCTTCTCCAAGCAGTATGTATGCGGGCTCTGCGAGGACGCCGCCCTTCACCTTGCCGCCGGCATCTTCAAGATTGCGCGCCATAGCCTCGCGGTCTGCCTGCAAGCCTGAGACCACTGACTTCATGCGGCTCACCGCCATCGTAAAGCCCGCCACGTAGTCGGCAATAAAGCGCTGGCTTGCGGAATTGGTCAAGTCGCGCTGGTGCTCTGAAATCTGGTCCATATAGAAGGTCATCACGCGGGGACTCATCGCCTTCCACAGGGATTTTACGTGCTCGCTGTTCCACGGGTTGCGCTTCTGCGGCATGGTGGAAGATCCCACCTGTGTGCTTGCAAAGTATTCAAAGACTTCGCCAATCTCGCTGCGCTGCAAGTTCCGCAGGTCGTCGGCAAGGTTTGCGATGATGCCGAACGCCACATTCATCTCCAGAAGCAGGCGCAACAGGTATTCAGGCTCCACAAGCTGGTTTGAATACTCGCTCGGCTCCAAGCCAAGGAAGTGCACATAGCTGCGCTCCAATTCCTCCGGATCTTTCACAATCATGCTCGGCCCGTTGTACGAGCCCACCGGTCCCGCAAGCTTGCCTTTGAGCTGCCGCGAAAGCTCGTCAATGCGCAGGATAGATTTTCCGAGGCGGCTCACAAACTCGGCGACAGACCAGCCGAAGGTAATCGGCACGGCATGCTGTCCGTGGGTGCGCCCCACCTGCGGCGTGTCTGCCTCGCGCTCCGCAATGGCGCAGAGCGCTTTTTCCAGTGCCACAAGCTCAGGGAGTACAACCTGCTGTGTGACGTCCCGCATCCGGCAGGAAAGCGCTGTGTCAAGGATATCGACGCTCGTCGCTCCCAGATGGACGAGAGGCCCCACATCTGCGGGAACTTTGGTTTTCAGCACATTGACGAGCGCGCGGATATTGTGCTTTGTTTTTTCTTCCTCTTTATACACTTCCTCTGGGTCAATGGCAGCGGCAATGTCGTCCAGCTGCTTTGCGAGGGCATCAGTCAGCTGCCCCCTCACCTGCAGGTGTGCCTTGACAAGGGCAGCTTCGCAGGCGGCACAGCTTCTGATGCTTGCTTCCTCAGAGATATATTTTGAAAGACCGTCAAAAGCATCTGCCTCTGACAGCGAATAGCGGTGATCTATACATGAAAGATTTTCAAAAATATTGCGGGTTTCCATAGGCAAAGTATGAAACAAAACAGGGAAATAATCAATAGAACAAGCGGGAAAAGCATGGAAAACAGCTTTACAGGGGAGTTTCCCTTGAAACCCTGCATACATCTTCTATATTGGCACTCATTTTTTTTAACAGCCTAAGCAGAGCCTGTTTCTCCTCGTCGGAGAAGCCCCTGTAGCAGACGGTGAGAAGGTCTCGGGAGATTGCGGAAGTCAGGTCTCTGTAGGAAGCGCCTGACTCGGTAAGGGAGATGTACTTTGTGCGGCTGTCCTCTGCCGATATATCTTCCCGAATCAGCCCCGCGTTTTTGAGCTTGCGGATGAGCGCCGTTATGGTTGACTTGTCGCGGTTTACGGCGGCGGCAATGTCCCCCATAGTCATCCTGCCGTTCTTGGCGAGGAGGTAGAGGATATGCCCGTGGGAAGAGACCAAGCCTTTTTCTGCAAGCCTCTTGTTCGTAAAGTCTGCGGCGACGGTATGGATATGGGAGATGAGCGCAGGCACGGAAGAAACCGTGTATTCATAAGCCATGAGCCCATTATACAACAGTTTGGATTGACTGCAAATAAAAAAATAAGTACACTATGGATATGTTTGGCTTTTTCTTCAAGAAGAACTTTTGTGATGTCTGGGACAACCTTCTGCACACCGTGATTATCAACCTGATTATGCTTACCCTGCTCCTCGCGCTTGCCGGACTGTGCCTGCTTTCCAGCTACCTGCCGGGCGGCGAAAGCTTGAAAAACATCTACACGCTGCTTGCCATACTGCTTTCTTCTATTATATTGCACATTTTCATTCTGGCTGAAGGGGAAAACGCGGTGAAGATTGCAAGCTACGAAGCTCCAAAGCTTTCCAAGTTTTTCACAAACATCGTGCCTTCAATCAAAGACGGCGCCCTGTTTGGCGCATTTGTGGCAATCCTTTTCGGCGTTGCCTGCGTCAGCCTGCCCTACTATGCCGCTCAGGGAAACATCGTGGGGCTCGTGATGATGTCCATCGTCTTCTGGATGCTCGTCATCTCAGTGCTCGCCCTTCAGTGGTTCCTGCCAGTGCGCAGCATCATGCACAATGACTTTAAAAAATGCCTTAAAAAATGCTATATCATCTTCTTCGACAACACGCTCTTCACCATAGGCGTGGGACTGGTAAACCTGCTGAACATTGTCATCACCGTCTTCACGCTGGGCATACTAAACGGAACGGCGACAATGTCCATCACCACGACAAACGCCCTGCGCCTGAGGCTGTACAAATATGACTGGTACGAAGTGAACCCCGGGCTGACCAGACAGCAGCGAAAGGATGTCCCCTGGGAAGACCTCATCGCGAACGACAAGCGTATCCTGGGCCCGCGCAAATGGAAGTCCTTTATTTTCCCGTGGAAGGAATAGCAGCCTCCAGCTTGGCTTGGGCAGCGCTAAGCCCTTCGTCTATGCTTTTTTCCCTTGCCATGATGAGCTTCATCTCTGCCCCGAGTATCGTGTAAAAATCACTCCACTTTTCCATAACTGGACGGTAGACCCCACCTTCCAGCGCCCGACAGACCACCTCGTACTGGGGGAATTTCTGCAATATGTCGGCATCCTGCAGGCTTGAATAGCGGCAGGGAACGCCGCCGAAAGGCACGGTGCCCTTCTGCACCTCCCGAGACATAAGATATGCCAGAAGCTTCACGGCGTAGTCCTTGTGCCCGCTGTTTGCGGGAATGCCTATGGTCCAGATGCCGTAGATGTTCGCATTGAACGCGGGACTGCCAGCCTTTTCCCTGCCTGTAAGCGCAAAGTAATCCATAGAAGAGTTGCGGGTAGGCGTGTACCAGCCCGGCCAGCCTATGCCCATCGCCCCTGACTTGTTCGCAATGGCGGCGATTAAATCCTCCTTTTTGGCAGCCCGTCCGCTTTCAAGCAGTTCCAGATAGATTTCCATAGCCCTGTGGAACTCCGGCGTGTCCACCGTGGGGCGCATGGCATTATCCACCACCCAGCCCCCGCAGGAAAGCAGGATGGGAAGAAAATCCACGACAATGTTGTTTGCGGTGTCCCCCCTGTACATAAAGCCCAGATTGTGCCGCTTTTTCTGGAAGCGGCAGATGGCGAGCATATCGTCCAGAGAGCGGATGCTTTCCGGCGTGTAGCCGGCTTCCTTTACCATGAGCCTGTTGTAGAGGAGCACCGTCACATTTCCGTAATACGGCGCCAGATACAGCCCGCCGTCATAATAGCAGATGCTCTTGGTGGCAGGAATGATGTCTTCGTCTAGCTCATAGCCCAGCCCGCTCAGATTGGCGAGCACGCCTTTTGCCGTGTATTCAGCCATCCAGGAACCGTCAACCATGCAAAAGTCGTAAGCGCCCTCCGCATTCACCGCGTCCTTTGCCACAAGGCTGTGCAGGTCATCCTCGCCGAGTTCAAGCACCTTGCAGACAACGTTCTGCTCGGCTTCAAAGGCGGGCAGGCATCTTTCAATGACAGCTGAATACGTCCCCGCCCGCAGTGCCAGCGTCAGCGTGGCGTCAGCAGATGAGGCATCGACCTTTTTCCCCTGCCCCTTGCAGGAGACAAGGCAGGCGGCAAGCAGCACGCACTGCCCCCAAAAACTGCGCTTCATGAGCCCTCCCCTCCCAGACGGAAATTTCCTGCATCATAGAGGCTCATCTTGCGGCGCACGTCGTTCATGCACTCTTCTATTTTGCGCGGGGGAATATTGCAGAAGATTTCGACAAGCTCTTCGTCAAGCTGGCTTCCCGCAGCCAGACGGAGCTCTGCAACGGCATCCTCGTATGCCATGGTGGGTCTGTACGAGCGCTCCATAGTGATGGCGGAAAAGGTATCCGCAACGGCGATGATGCGGGAAGCGAGCGGGATTTCCTTGCCGCGCAGGTGGTAGTAGCCGCTGCCGTCCACGCGCTCATGGTGATACTTTATCCACAGAGGCACATTTCCAGAGGCAGTGACCGGCTGCAGGAGGGAGGCTCCGATGGCGGGATGGTTTCGCACCAGTTCCCATTCCTCTTTTTCAAGCTTGCCCGCCTTGCTGATGATGCTCTTGGGCACGCCGAGCTTTCCGATGTCCAGAAGCAGCGCCGAATATGCGAGGGTTTCGGGATTAACCAGCATACGCTTGAAAAAGGGAAGGTTCTCATAGAGCATCATGGAGAGGTTCTTGACGTGCAGGGAATGGCCGTCAAGGTTGGGATTCCCCAGCTCTATAATGCCTACGATGGTGGAAAGCATATCCTGCGTGCGAGCATGGGAAACATCAAGACGGGTAAAGAACCATGAAAAAAATACCGCCTGAAAGAGCGAGAAAAGCAGGAAGATAAGGGTAAACAGAAGGCGCTCGCTGCGCAGAACCGCATAAAGCTCAAGGGCAGCATAGATGGCGAGTATATAGAAGGAAAGCTGGCAGAACAAAAAGAACAGCGTTGCGTAAAGCCCGCCGCTGCGCCTGAGCAGGACATCGCGCCTCCGAAAGACATAGAACAGGCAGACGGAAAAGCTCCCCG
>CAKZZK010000330.1 GCA_937885235.1 uncultured Treponema sp. | reverse complement strand
TTTTTTTTCAAGCAGAAGACGGCATACGAGAGGTAGCCGTGACTGGAGTTCAGACGTGTGCTCTTCCGATCTAAATACCTTCCTCAATATTGTTAAGCTGCTTCCCTCGAATGATCTCATTCGTTACCCATACATGCTTCTGATACGCCATTATTCAGATACCTCGCTTTTATCAACGATTGCGTGATCTACCCTTCCGGCCTCGACATAAGAAATCCTTCGTCCTTTCAATTTGCAGGACATGCTCATTCCGACAGATGTCGTTATCTGTGAATCTGTGACACGTACAAGGTTCTTTTCCACGTATTTGTTTTCCGTATAAATCTGGTCATCGGGGTCAAGCGCAGGCTCCCCTCTATACGAAATCTCATATTCTCTATCGTTTAAGTAGTATTCCTTTAGCCATTCCGCTTGTCTGCCCGCCAAGTAAAGGCTGTCAATCAGGGCATTTTTGCTTTCCTTGTCCGTCCCCGTCTCTTTTACCGCAACGCTGTCAATCGTATCAGAGATGGTGTATTCCTTTCCGCTTATCTGGACGTTTGCCGCCTGATCGGAGGTAAATTTTATATAGTATGCGCCGGATTCTATGATTTCTAGGTTTCCCGTTACCTGCACCTGCTGTCCGTCTACCGTTATAGGAGCGAACGCAAGAGAATAATCGTGACACGGCTTGCTGAATGTTGTGGAATTTTCTCCGATTATCGCTAAAACCGTGCTGATCTGCTTGCTCTCCGTCCCTTTTGCATATTCATAAAAATGCACGTTAATGTTTTTAACAAAGTCGATTGTCTTTGCTGTCGGAGACTGGTGCATATCCTTGTAATACAAAGTATAATCCGTGATGTCTCCCGTGCGGAAGTTCTTCAAGTGTATTCTCTGATACGGCTTTGCCCTAGTAAACTCCACAGTGACCTTGTCCACATCGTAAAAGTCATGCGGGATAATTGTCGTAAGGTCGATTTCGGCATCAGCTACAAGGAAAGATTCTGTTTCCTCACCGTCCGCATAGCAATGTATCAGCATTTCCACAGGCGCAACGTCGCCAAAGGTAAGCACAAGATTAAAGAATGTCCACTTAGCTTCCCATGTGACGGAAAATGACGGATTATCCATAGTGACCGCATTCAGGTCTATTTTTATGCCGTCAGCGACAAATTTAATTTTATCCGTAGATAGCTCCGAAGATACAAAGCCGATCCTCGTAATCCTGTCGTCTGCCGTGACAAAATAAGCGTGATTTTCCGATACAACCGTAAAATATCCGTCCGCATCTGATATAGCAGATGAAATATATCCGCAATCAATGTACTGTCCGCTGCTTCTGGGCAGGAAATATTGATGCCCGTCCGCAAACGTATAATCCTTTTCCGCCGTCGCATAGTCGTTAATGGCGGCATTCTCCTCTAGCACAAGGGGAATATTGGAATATTCCGTAGGGTCAGTCGCCGACACGTCTACAACTTCCGGTATGAACGACGATTTAATTACGATTTTACCGTCTCTGTCCTCATACATGACGGACATTGCCGCGTTTGCGATAAGCTGCAAAAGGTTTTTATGTTTCTCTATCGGCAGCGGATTATGCGTCGTCAGGCGTTTCAGGAACGTATCGACAACGTACTTTTCATATCCCGCATCGGAAATAACGTCCATAGCAAGATCAAAGAGCGTTTTTCCGCTCTCCGAAAAATCTCCCTTATAATATGCAGTTGTAGAATAATCCAAATAGCCGACAGTATTAAACTTCGCTTGCTTGTCATTGCTCGACCATGATTTTAAGTTCGTCTTTCCCCCTTGAATAAGGTATATCGAGCCGTCAGCTAACTTCCTCCCATAGTCGTACTCTACCTCTTGCTGTTGCTGCAAAAAAGATACGAAGGAGTTCGGATCATCTGCCGCAAATCGCTTACTTATGTTCTCTACCGTAAAGGTAAACGTGTGAGATGGGAGCTTGTCGGAAAGGTGCGAAGTTGATACCTTCCGTTCTGTTGACAGTATCGTCGTATTGTCAAACTGAAACCCCACGCCAAAAAGAATTGACAGAATGCGAAGTCTTTGCCTGCCGCCTACCATTTCAAGAGGCGTGATTTTTATATATTCCGTATCAAGAAATCTGTCCTCCGTGACCCATTTTCCCTGTGCGTTGTTCGTATATTCGTAGGTGTATCTTGCGCTGCCGTTTGACACGAGGAAACGAGAGGGATAAAACTCACCGAAATCAATGGTCAACCCTTTTATATTAAGGTGCTTGTATTTCCCAAAAGTAAAGGTAATAGACCCTAAAATATCCTGCGTGACGGCTCCCTGATACAGCGCGAAAGAAGATTCCTCTCTCGGCATAAAAAACTGCGTGCCGTTTCCATGCGCCATGTTTTCTTCCGCTGTCGCGTAGTATGCTTCAAATGGCGTATCATTGAACAATAAAAGCGGGTCGGAATAAGACGTAAAGCCTCCCTCCGCGACGGCGTTCCGCTGCGCTTCACGGGAAATAACGCCGAGGTAAACGTACACGTAGCTTTCTTCACGCAAAAAATCCGCTTGTTCAGTTTTATACGCCCTGCTTGTTCTTTGCATTTAATCCTGCTTGTGTTAATCGAGAATACCGCAATCTATGATGTTTACCTTGCAATTTAGGAACAAAGTCGGCATCATGTATCTGCTGGAAGTCGGATCGCGGTCTATCCAGTAAGGTTCTGCGGAGAAATCACCCGGGTACATCTTAATCGTCAGCCAATCATCGCTTTCCATACTGTAAATCTTCGCTGTAACAAAAAACTCCGAAAAAAGGCTGACGATCTGTGACCATTGCTTATGGTCTAATGCCGGCCACTCTAAGTTGTTGTATTTATTGTTCCTGCGCCCTACCCTTTCGCCTATAACCTCCGCGTTGGCATTACGCCCGTTGTTCACCGCCTGCGTAAGTATGAGCGATAATCCCCTTTTGGGCGGGGGCAACTCTATTCCATTTACCGTAAGTAACGCCGCCAAATTCGTTTATCCCTCCACGTATTCAAGATATGATAGCCATTCCCATACGCTCGTTTCCTCTAAGCACAGCCTCAGCTAAATCTCTGTCGTCTAAGGATAAATCCTTATTATCTATCGCTTCTACGATTCTTTCTCCGATTTCAAGGAACCTCTCAAACGCCGTGATTTCACGTTCGGAGGCATCGTTCACAGCCTGACGTATTCCTGTGATTTCATCGGAAGATGTCACGGCGGGATTTCCGTTGATTGTGCCGATCAATTCATTGTACGGGTCGGCAAAAAACAGCCCAGGCTCAGGGAACCCTCCAACTGCAAAGCTCGGTATTCTTCCGAGATCGACATGACCGATGTCAAAATTTATAGTAGGAAATTTAGCGTTTTCAAGTATGCCGTTCAAACCGCTCACAAGTTCGTTAAAAGCGTCTATCACTTTGTTTACAAGATGCTCTACTCCCTCGATTACCTTATTTATGCAGTCAATCGCGAAATTTGCCGCCGCCTTAAAAGCGTCCTTGAATGCCTTTGGCACGGTCGCGAGAAGGTCGTCCCATGTCTTTTTGGTAAACCACGGCGCAACATGAGTATTCCACCACGCGGTAATGTCAATCGACCATTGCAGCACCGTTTCATCAAACCGTTTTTTTATGCCCTCTTTTATTCCGTTTACTAGCTCATACCACGTATCAAGAGAAAACCATTTCGTTACATGGTTATCCCACCAGTCCGCGATTGCCGTTTCCGACCACCAGGTCTTAAATTCCTCCCATTTTTCCGAAATTCCGTCTATGATTCCCTGTCCAAGTTCATACCAAGTCTCTGCGGAGAACCACGGGGATATGTTATCTTGCCAAATTTCTGCGAATTTATCATTTAAGAAAACTTTTACATCTTCTATTTTATCCTTTATACCTTCAAGAAGCCCTTCTATAATATATTCTCCTTGTTCTGCCATTACGGTTGACGGGGAAGCTATACCAAAGGCTTTCTTGAAACCTTCAATAAATGGAGTAAATATATTGTCTTTTATCCACGAGCCTATGTCCGCTATTTTTTCTATGATTCCTTGGAATATTCCTTCTATCAAGTTGCCGCCAGATGATCGTGCCTCGTCAATATGGTCGCTGAAATAGTTAAAAATATTCCCAAATATTTCTTCCGCAAAACCCAACCAATAATCAGCAACCCCTTGAATTGCGGCTCCGATAAATTCCCCTAGCGATTCCGATACACCTTGCCAGTCAAAGCCCTCAATGTATTCTTCAATCGACTGAACAATATATGCGGGTATGCTTTGCCAATCCGTTTTCTCCACAAATCCGGTTAAAAAATCAAGCAATCCTTTAATTGCAGACGACAAAGCACCGCTGATTTTTCCCCAGTTGATTTTTGAAAATGCGCCGCCTAACGCGCTAGAAAAAGCCTCTCCCGCCTTTTTGAAGTCAACAAGGGATATGAGCGCCTTGATATATGTTGCCGCGCCGTTGATGGCAAGCCCGAAAGCCTCTCCTATGCCCGCCGCCATATTGTCAGCGTCAAAATCTCTAAACCACGACCTTACATCTTTCAAGAAGGCGTCCAGTTCCTTGTTTCTTGCAAATTCCTTTACAACCAATGTTATATTCTTGATAAAATTTATCAGACCGCCTCCGATTTCTTCTGCAAAAGGCTCTAAGACCGCCCAAAAATCCGCAAAATTTTTTCGCAATTCTTCCCATTTAATGCTGTCGTTAAATTTTGTGAATCCCATTCTCAATCACGTTAAATTCGTCGGCAAAGAAATTATCATTGTCAAAGTCTGGATTTGCATTGTCAGGATAGTGTTTATCCCGTCCAACGCTTATGCTGGGGATTCCGTAGAACAGCTGCGTTGCCATATCTCGGAGATACAGGATATTGTTTTTGATACGGTTGTAGTCCGTGACATTGAAAAAATCTCCCGTGTCTATGAGCAACGGCTTATTCATAAGCTCAAGTCTTGCGCCATCATCAAAAGAAATAAAATAGGATTGGAAGTCCGTGCTATTATTATGATATCCATTATTTGAAGCCCCACCTAAGTAAGTAATAAAGAAATCTTTGGCGGCTTCTATGTCATTTACATACATTGCAATATGTTCTATTCTCATACTGTTTACCTACATACTCCGATTTGCTTACTCTTTTATAATCTGTATTCCATTTGGACATCAAATGGCTCCGCTGCTGTCAGTTCCTCATTGACCTCCTCCGCAGGCGTACAGCCAAGTGCCCGGTATGCCGCCTGTGACTCTTTTGAGGAATGAGCCGAAATGTACAGTCTATCTGCACCCAGCCGCCGGGCCTCTTCGCAAGCCATTGAAAAGAGCTTCCTGCCAATGCCCTGATGTCTGTATTCCTCTGATATCTGAAAACAAACCAGCTCTACATATCTTGCCGCAGCTCCGAATATACTGTGGGAGATAGTTGCAAACCCAATGAGTCTCTCGCCATCGAACGCACCAAAGCCAGTCTGGTCAAGCTCTATATGATGCACCGCATTTTCAGCTATTTCCCGGCACTGTTCCGGCGACCAGTTTTCTTCATAGACGTTCGGTACAAGCTTCCAATCGCCCCCTATCTTTCTCCAGCACTCTGTAACAGTCTGGTGACGGACAAAATCATCCAGTGAATTACCTGTGAAATTGTCAGCATTCAATCTTTGATAATATATTTCAGCAGACATTACGCCATCCTCCCCGCTCATTTTTCCTGTCTACTTCAGCAGACTGTATTCTCTGTGATTTCATCCATCCATTCTTCCCTTGAAATCGACGACACATGGGTCGTTCCATTTGTTTCATCCGGATATTTGCATACAAAATGCATCCCTATGGATTCTGCTGTTTTTATGGAAGGTACATTGGTATATTTGCATTAGGAATACAGGGCTGCGTAATCCGTATTGCGGAACGCCCAGTCACGGACAGCTTTGGCGGCCTCTCTGGCATAGCCTTTCCGCTGGCTGTCACGGCGGATATGGTAGCCAATTTCCGGCTGTATCTCTCCATGGATATTCTGGAGTGTCAACCCACAGTCGCCGATCATCTCACTGGTTTCCTTCAGGCAGACAGCCCATAATCCAAATCCATTTTCTTCATAACGTTTCATGTTACGTACTATCCATTCCCTAACCCTTTTCTCATCGAAAGCATAAGGATAGTGCAGCATGATATCGGAATCTGCCAAAATCACGTATAAAGCATCAAAATCCTCCCTATTCATTTTGCGGAGGAACAGTCTTCCTGTTTCAAGAATCACTTCTTTATCAATAGCTCTATGGTTCATAACGTCACTCCGATTTTATCTGTTTTTTTCAAGAATCTTTAGTCCCTCATTCAGATCTACCCCAAGTACTTCCTGAATCTTCTGAAAATCGTGCGTCTTATGCAGATTATCAAGAACGACTGCCAATTCCTTCTTGCCATGCTTTTGTATGAAAATTGCCATCGCTTTAACTGCATTTGCATCATTTTCATTTGAATAAAATCCAGTCAGACAGCCTGCCAGTCCATCACCCTCATAGCAGCCATCCAGACCTTTTCCCTTACAACATGCGGCGTTGGGGCATATATGATCAGGACTGCAGATTGCATAGGAACAGGTATTATA
>CAKZZK010000329.1 GCA_937885235.1 uncultured Treponema sp. | reverse complement strand
TCCGATCTGCGCCTCTTATTCCCGTGGCAACGCAAGAGGTCGCGACAGTAGATTTCTGGACGGATATGCCTCCCGCGCAGCTTTCGGAAACTCTGACGGACAGCATGAGCGATGAAGAGCTGCTCGCACAGATATTTATGTTCGGCTGGTCGGGCGCAGAGCCAAGCGCGCTGCTGACGGACTGGGTGCGCCAGCGAGGACTTGGCAGCGTAAAGATTTTCGGCTGGAACACAGACAGCATCGTACAGGTTGCGCATTCAGTGCGCAGTTTGCAAGAAGCTGCGGCAACGGGGCGCTTCAAAATTCCCCTCTTTGTGGCGACGGACCAAGAAGGTGGGTGGATCCGCCACGTAAAGGGTGATGCGTCAGAAACACCCGGCAATATGGCAATCGGTGCATCGGGTCTGCCCATAGATGCCTATTATTCTTCCTATTATATAAGCCGCGAAATAAAGGCGCTCGGCATCAATATGAACTTTGCGCCCGTCGTTGACCTCTACACGAACAAGGACTCCACGGTCATCGGACCTCGCTCATTCGGCTCTTCGCCTTCCGCCGTAAGCGTGCTTTCTCTTGCATTCACCAAAGGCAGTCTGGATGCGGGCGTCATCCCCACCGCCAAGCATTTTCCCGGTCACGGAGATCCCCGCCTCGACAGCCACGGCAGCCTGCCAGAAATCGATATCGATTACGACACATGGAGAGCCCGCGAGCTGGTGCCCTTCCAAAGCCTTATCCGCGCCGGCATTCCGGCAATCATGAGCGGGCATCTTTCTTTTCCGAAGATAGACAGCAGTGGAGCTCCAGCATCTCTTTCACCCCTGTTCCTGACGGATATACTGCGGAACAAGCTCGGCTACGAAGGACTGGTCATCACCGATGACATGATGATGAACGGTGCCACGCAGTATGCGGGAAGTTTTTCCCGTGCCTGCACGCTTGCCATACAGGCGGGCAATGACATCATCATCTCGTCGAGCACGCCGGGCTTTGATTCTGCGCTGTGGACACAGAACCTTGCGCTCATGGCATCAGAGCCATCCTTTCGTGAGCGGGTGAAGGATGCCGCGCGGCGCATCATCTACCGCAAGCTGCTCTATTTCAAGGGTGGAAACGCTGCCCCGCTCTATCCCGAAGAGGAAGGGCTTTCTAATCTGGTGCCCGACAAGGAGGGGAGCCGCTTCTTTTTGGAACAGGCATGCCGCTCTATTTCCGTTTACAAAGACAACGGCGCTCTGCCCCTGCGTCCTGCAAAGGACGAACGGGTGCTCTTTGTGGGACCATTCCGCCAGATGTTCAAAGAAGGGCAGAAGCGCTATCCCGATGCGGGAAGCCTCTACATCAGCTATTCGCTTGCGGCAGACAGAAGCAATTACAGCGACTGGAATGCCAGCAGCTTAGAGAGAACCGCGCGGGCATACAGCGCCATCGTGTTCTGCGTCTTTGACAGCCACAGCGCGGAGATTGCAAAACGCCTGCAAAAGCTTGGGAAAAAAGTCTTCATCTTCTCCGTCCTCTCTCCCGTGCCGGTGCTTGACGGCTTTGACTGGGCTGATGCCGTACTCTGCGCCTACAGCTATTCTGACTATTCGTTTAACGCCCTCTTTGCTGCCTTGAACGGAGAAATCACAGCCTCGGGAACAATACCGCTTTCAACAAAACCATAAATAGTGTATGATAGGCGATTATGAGACATTTGTGCAGATGCATTCTGTTTTCCGTGCTGCTCTCCTTTGTTTTTTTGCTGTCCTCCTGTTCCAAGATACTGGGTTACAGCGTAGTCCTTTGGACGATTCCTGAACTGGAGCTTGCAGACGGCGAGATTGTGACGGTCTATGTAAAATCCAATATTTCCCAGCAGTATATCATCGGTATTGGCGATGGCAAGGAAAAGAAAGAGGTTCCCCTCTGGAAGCTGTCCGAGCCTTCGTCAAAGAAAAAGGCTTTGGAACGCAGCGAACGCTACGCGCCTTACCGTCATACCTACGCAAAGTGTGTGCTGGACGGCCTGCCTATCCGCTCTGCCCCTGAAAACGGTTCTCAACAGGTTTACCGCCTGAGGCAGGATGAAATAATCCGCACACTTGCCAAGGGGGACGGCGTTATCCCCACGAATGGCAAGGAAAATCTGAAAGGCGAGTGGCTTGAAGTGCTTACCTCCGACGGCACGCGGGGCTGGTGCTTTTCGCTCAATCTGCGCCTGTTCACGATGAACGCTGACGGCAGCTACGGTGCGGGGGCGGAGGAAGCTGAGGTTCAGCAGCAGGACGACACGCTCGACGCATTCCTGAAATCCACCTGGTATCCTGACTATTATGCGCAGATGATCAACCGGAACAGGATTGAACTTGAATATATGAGCACGGATTACGGATTTGACACGGGCAGCACCACGGGAACAGTGTCTATGAAGCTCCACAATGTGGACGTGTCTTACCCGTTTGCGGGGGTGACAAAGCTTCGCGACGGTATGTACCAGTTCAACGGGACTTCTCTACAGGTTTCCGTGCGCGGGGCAGGTTCCATTGTCGTGCAGTATACCGATTCCTCTGGCAAACCCAAATCATACAGCTTTGTCACCCTGCCGGCTTCTGTTGATATTGCCAAGGTGATTGCCGATGAGCAGGAAAGGCGCGATGCGGTCTATGCCTCGATGCGCGCGCTTGGTCCCGAATTCACAAGCAGCAACTACGGCACGCTTTCTTTTGATGGCAACGGCCAGTTCTCATGGAACGATTTTTCTTTGCTCGTGCCCTCCGTCATCACCCGAAACGCGGGACACACGGGGACGGTTTCGGTAAAGTACTTTGTGCCCGCTAACTTAAAGGACGAGTGGAACGGCATCCTTACGTTCAGCTTTGAGGGTATGGACCGCGAGGTGAACTTCCTGTACCGCAAGCTGAATAACGGCATCCGCCTGTCGGTGGCGAGGGTGAGCGTTACGAAGGACAGCGTAAGCGGACGGAATACCGCCACGGTGTCACAAGGCGGCAATTCGCTGGTGATGTTCTTCCACAATTAGCAATAGGAGGCTTGTATGGCGTTCGTGCAGTTTTCCAAGGTGTCTCTGGCTTTTGGCGACAGGGATATCCTCAAAGATGTGTCTGTCAACTTGCAGGCGGGAAGCCGCGCCGCGCTTACGGGTGCGAACGGCGCGGGAAAATCCACGCTGATAAAGGTTATGGCGGGTTTGGTGCAGCCTGATTCAGGCGAACGCATTGCACAGAAAGATGCCCGCATCGCCTACCTGCCCCAGAGCGGTCTCGTGCACAAAGGCGCGTCGCTCAGGGCGGAGGCAGACAAAGCCTTTGCCTGGGGCTATGAGCTGCAGGAGCAGATAGACGCACTGGGGGATGAGCTTAAAGAAAACCCGCCTCATGCGCAGACGCTTGCCCAGCGGCAGGCAGAGTTGCTTGCTCGTCTGGAAGAGTCCGGCTGGTACAGGCGGGCAACACTTGCAGAACAGGTCTTGCTCGGATTGGGATTCAGGCGGGAGGATTTTGAGCGGCAGACAGAGGAGTTTTCTGGTGGCTGGCAGATGAGAATTGCCCTTGCCAAAGCGCTTTTGTGCGGACCGGACATTTTGCTTTTGGACGAGCCCACGAATTACCTTGACATAGAGGCGCGGAACTGGCTTGAAAAGTTCCTTGCGGACTTTAAGGGTGGCTTCCTGCTCGTCAGCCACGACCGCTACTTCCTTGACCACACGGTAAACGAAGTCTACGAGCTTTTTAACGGTGAGTTAAAGCGTTACACGGGCAACTTTACGCACTATGAGGAACAGCGTAGGGGGGAGCTTGAAACGCTTATCGCCCAGTACGAACAGCAGCAGCAAGAAATCCAGCATCTGGAAGATTACATCCGCCGCTTTGGTGCGAAGGCGACAAAAGCTTCTCAGGCACAGGAAAGGCAGAAGATGCTGGACAAAATCGTGCGCATAGAGATTCCTGAAAGCCTGAAAAAAATCCACTTCACCTTTCCTCCCGCGCCGCATTCGGGGCAGATTGTGCTCACGCTCGACAAAATCTGTAAGTCGTACAACGGCAACACGAAGGTTATCAACAATCTGGAGCTTGTCGTAGAAAAGGGCGAGCGGCTCGTCGTCGCGGGACGGAACGGCGCGGGAAAGTCCACGCTGCTCCGCATCATCGCAGGAGTGGACGGAGCCTTTGATGGCACGGTGAAGCTTGGAAGCGGTGTGTCCGTAGGCTACTTCTCTCAGGACAATGCAGAAAAGATAACGGGCAGCGAAAGCATTCTGGAGCGTCTGGAAAACAAGGCGCCTCTGGAACTGGTGCCAAAGATGCGGGATATGCTCGGCGCTTTCCTTTTCCGCGGGGATGATGTATTCAAAAGCATAGATGTGCTTTCGGGCGGAGAAAAGAGCCGCATTGCGCTTCTGGAACTGCTTTTGCGTCCCGTGAACCTGCTCGTGCTTGATGAGCCCACGAACCACCTCGATATGCATTCCAAAGACGTGCTGCTTGACGCGCTCAAAGACTTCGGCGGCACAGTGGTCTTTGTCAGCCATGACCGCGGCTTTATCGAAGACCTCGCCACGCGCGTATTGGAACTGCGCTCTGAGCCGGGGCAGGATGGCAGCTTCCGCAGTTTCCCCGGCGACTACCGCTACTATATGCAGCGTCTGGAAGACGAAGAAAACGGGACGGTGGGCGCAAGCTCCTTTGGCGCCGGTACACTTCCCCGTGCGGCACAGCCCGCCGCGGCAGAGCCTGCGATACCAACGCCAACGATGAGCGCCGCCCGCCAGTCTTGGGAACAGCAGAGACAGGCGCAGGCAAACAGGCGCAAGCTTGAGCGCGAAGTGGAAAAGCTTGAAGCGCAGATAGCAGAGCTGGAAAAGCATCGGCAGGAACTTGAAGAACGCCTTTCGCTCCCCGAAATCTACTCTGACGGAGAAAAAAGCCGCGCCGTGCAGCAAGAGATAGACGCGGCATCTTCCGAGCTGGAAGAATTAAACGCCGCATGGGAAGAAGCCGCCATGCAGTTGGACCAGCGGCAAAGCAACTAGAACGGAGCAGGACAGGAAAAGCTCAGTTTTTCCCCCGTGGCGGGATGTGCAAAGCTGAGCCGCTCGGCGTGGAGCATGAGCCGCTCTCCTTCCGCGCAGCTGCCATAGAGCGTGTCCCCTATGATGGGAATGCCGAAGCCGTGCGAGTCAGCGCTTGCAAGCCGCAGCTGGTGGGTGCGCCCCGTGTGCGGGGTAAAGCGGATGCGGCTTGCGTGGCGCATTGTGC
>CAKZZK010000328.1 GCA_937885235.1 uncultured Treponema sp. | reverse complement strand
ATCTGGCGAATCACAAATGCCAATTTATTCAGAAAAAAGTCCCTAAATTTTTAGGTGCTTAACTTGACAAAATCGCTTACGAATGACATTTTTTTCCACAAATCATCTATACAGAATTGTAGCTCTATCCCACTACCGCCCACCCGCTGTGCGTATCCGCGTAGAAATAGCGGTATAGCAGGTCTTTTTCTACCTTCGGCATAGCTTCCCCTGCCACGTCGCACAGGGGCTCGGCAAGCTCCACATTGTAATAGCGTCCGTCACGGTATGCCCTCAGCCCGAAATTTTCCGACAGGCACAGCGTGAATTTCGTTCCGGAAGTGGTTATGGCTGGCACACTGAAAAGATAGCCATGATAGATAAAGTGCCCGTCCTTGCGCACCTTCTTTTCCGCCTTGACGGAAAAAAGCAGGTCAAAATCCTTCCCCTCTGGAGGCGCTTGCCAGTGCAATTCCTTGTCCTGCGCTTCCACCGCGAAACGCGCGTTGAACCCCTTGAGAAAATCGGCAAGGAAACCGTTTGCCTTTTCCATCGTGTCGATTCCAAGGAAGCGGAAGATGTACGGCAGCCGCCCCTGCAGGGTCTCCCATAGCCTTTCAATGCGTCCTTTTGCCTCGGGAGAGCGCGCCGCTATCAGCTCTATGCCCAGCTCCCTGCACGTTTTCTGCCATTGCGTTTCCGCTTTTTCCATCCCCTCCAGCTGCTCCTGCACTGTCGCCTGTGCATCCTTGGTTACGAAAAAACACGATGAGCGGTCTGAATATATCGCGCGGGGGAATCCCCCTGTCTTGTCCTTGATTAGCGAGAGCATTTTGTAATAGCCAAGCAGGCATTCATTCCGGCAGAAATACAGGGCGACTGGCTGATGGGTGGCATCGTCAATCGCGCCGTGCAGGGTGCATTTTTCCCCCGTCATAAACCAGTCATGCAGGCAGCCGTCTATCTGCACCAGATCCCCTTCATTCGGGCGTTCCTTGCGCGGCAGGTGTTTCTTCTTCTCCCGCACAGGGATGCGGGCGCGGGGTGATACAATCCCTGCCCCTGACAGCGCGTTATATACGGTGGTATACGATGGCACGCGCTCATAATGCAGATAATCCGCGCAGTCGTCACGGAATGACGCAAACGGGGTGCCGTCAAATTTCTTGTAATCCTCCACGATGGCATTGTAATCATACCGCTTGTTCTGCGGGGTGCGTCCTGTGTTTCCGTGCACGAATATCGAATCACCGTATTGCGCATACCGCTTCTTCAGCCTGCACACGGAACGGGCTGTTATCCCGATTTTTTTAGCACACTGGCTTATTGAAATAAGCCCCTTTGCGCATTGCGGTATGTATATAATTTTCAAGTTTTGCAATTCTTGATTCACATTCGCAAAATCGGAATACCCTACGACACACTTTAGCAAAACCATTGGGTTTGATTTATATATAATAGCAAAAACCCGTTGGGTTTATTTTGGGTACAATAATAAAACCCATTGGGTTATTACAGCAAAACCCATAGGGTTTTAGTATTGTGTATAGTACAAAACCCTATGGGTTCTGTCTTGTGTGTAAAAAATAACCCTAATGTAAATGTAAATGTAAATGTAAATGTTTAAAAAGAGGGGCGCAAATTGCGCCGCCTCCCCCCTTTCGGCAATTTCTAAAAAAAAATTAGTGACTTTTTTAAAAAGTGCTTGACACTTTAAAAAATCAGGGACTGAAATTTGAGGATGGAGAAAAGAGCAAGATGCAGTATTATCTTTTCAATATTTTTTACATTGAAAAGGAACAGGCAAATTTCAAGACTTACAATCCCCTTGCCACATTAAAAAGCGGTAATCTGACAAGAATAATCACGAAGCTTGGCATAAAGCCAGAGGATAAAATACTTACGGAATTTGAATTGTCACCTTTTGACGTAATGGTGAAATTATTCTCGGAAATTTACGCTATCCGTTGTGATTTATTCCACGGTTCGGCAGATATATCGGATTTTGACACTAACAAACTTATCGACGAAGCAAACATCGTCCTGCAAGGATTTCTGGGCAGACTGTTTGACGCAAAAATGTCTGGAGGGCGGGTTATATGAGTTTCTTAAAAACAAAGATGCCGGGGACGCTCGCAGTTTTACTTGCGGGCTTAGTTTTTCTGCTTGCCGCTTGTGCCGCAAGCGATAGCGACTCTGAGGGAGACAGTACCTCTGCCAATGTTACGACGACAGACAGCGATACGGCAACAACGACGGAGGATAAAGATTTTTGGTTTGGCTGGGAAAATACATTTTTCAGGATGAATGTTGTCCTTCGTGACAATCTCGGTGCTACAAGCGGTGGCAAGTCATTCAAACCCTCCGCAGTTCCTCCGCCTAGTGATGTTGCATCATACCGACTTGGGAGCGGAATAGAGGTGCTCGGGTGGCTGGATGGCACGACAATCTATTATTACGCAAAGGGATATACAGATAGCAATAAGAAAATCCCTGTAAAATGCTTGGTCGGTAACGTAGCGCCTTTATTTTTTGGCGGCTGTACGGGAATAAAATCTATGGATTTAAGTGCCATAGATACGAGCAATGTAACATGTATGTCTGAGATGTTCTATGGCTGTTCTAGTCTGGAAAAACTTGATTTGAGTGGCTGGAACATGAGCAAAGTCTCAAACATGGGGTGGATGTTTCATGGTTGTTCTACTCTGGAAGAACTTGACTTGAGCAGTCCGAATATGCGCAGCGTGGCTAATACATCGGCCATGTTCTGGGACTGCTCAAAATTGAAAACCATCTATATCTCTTCCGACAGGTCTTGGACTAATGAGGTTTCTGGAGACAGTATGTTTGATGGGTGTACTCAGCTGGTCGGGGGGCAGGGGACTGCCTATAGTTCCGAGCATATTGACGGAACTTATGCCCATATAGACGGCGGGTCATCAAATCCTGGCTATTTCACCGAAAAATAGATTTTGTGGAGGTAAACAGTGGCAAAAATAGTTGCCAAAGATTATGTTTGCTGGGAAGACAGTAGATCTGTTTATTCAGGAATAGTTATAATCCATGCTAAAGTCTGTTACCCAAAGGGGTATAGTGATGATGCAGAAGGAACTGCCTCTCTGAAAAGGCTTGTCGATGAACTGCTAAACGAGGCAGATACAGATATAGGTTCTCTTACTAAGAATTTTTGGAGGGAAATGCTGAATGATACAAACATATATTTATCCGATGGCACGTATTATTGCGTTTCCCTCACAAGTGTTGATGATTGTATGACTGATAAAATGGGTCGCATAATCGTTGCAAGAGGAAACAGGCTTTGGGAGTCTGGCTCTCCTGCGGAAATAATTTATGACGACACTTTGACTGGATACAATATTTTTTACGATGAATATCAACGACTGTGCAAAAAATACTTGGATATGCTGTAATATACAGCTATAAACAGCCATGCAAAAGCCTGGCTGTTTTTTTATAATATTGAATTATCCGCCGCAAACTTACTGCTTTTTTAAGCAAGTTGTACTATAATGAGCCAAATTCATTATGGAGAATACAATGAAAAGATACATTACAGCGATCTTGCTTTTTTTGATGGCGGTGGCAGCCTTTGCCCTGCCGGGCGTAACGCAGTATACACCGGATTTTTCCGGCGAATACGTCTACTACCGCGACAGGACGTTCAAGACGGCGTCCATCGTGGGCTTCATATACTATAACGACAGCACTTATGCCGCGCGGTATTATGCTCCCGCAGACAGCGCGGCACAGACGCCTGAGCGGGACATCACCATCTACCTGACGCTTGACCCCGCTGCCGAGCACATTGACTTCACCGGAGAGCGCATCGTCGGTTCGTCAGATAATATGGAAGACACCGAGGTGGTGAACTACCTCCACGACCTGCTCTATGAATTCACCGCGCGGCGGCAGAAGCAGACGCTTTCGGGGATTGAGCCGGTGAAGTCTGTGGGGGATTTCTTCCAGTTCGGCGGCACGGTGACGATTACGTACAGTGCGCTCATTCCCATATTCAATATCTATGGCATCACCGCCGCGGACGGAACGCCCGTCTTTGAGCTGCAGACGACGGGGCTGCTCACCGACTCAGGCGACCCAAGCTTTACCGCCTTCAAGGGGGTGGACGGACTGCCCAAGGATAACGCGAGAAGTTTCAAAAAGAAGTCTGCAAAGGCGCAGACAGCCTCGTTCGAGGGGCAGCAGGTAAAGCTTGACGCGCAGTGGGAAAAGTCTATGGATAATCTCTGGCTGCTCGGCGAAAGCGCCTTGCTCACGATGACCACCATTCCCCTGCCGGAAGCGCTCAAAGACTCGCCGGAGCTTTTCCACGCCATCCTCCTGCGCAAGCTCAGCCAGAGCACCACGGGCTCTTTCTCGCTGTGGCAGAAGCGCCAGTTCAGCAGCAAGGGCGGCAAGGACAGCGTGACCAATGTGTTCTATCAGCCGGATAACGGCGATGTGACGAGGGATTTCAAGGTGCTTACAAGGCTTGCGGACGGCAACTATGCCTACCTGACGCTCACCGTCTTTGACGGCGTGTATCAGAAAAACAAGTCATATTTCAACAAGATTATCAAAAACTACCGTGTGAACTAGCGCGCTAAAAGGCGAGGAAGCTGTTACGGGAGAGGGGGGTGCCAATCCACACGCCCTCTCCTCCCAGATAGTCCCGCCTTTCGCCATCCACGAGGAACTGCACGCTTTCCACGGTAGGAAATGCCGTCGCCGTGTAGACAATCTGCTGTAGCTGTCCCCGTGTGCCCTCAATGCCATACTGATTGAATTCAAACTCTCCGCTGAAATTGAGCTGCGCCACCCCGTCGGACACGGAGGCGCTCAAGAGCCGTGTACCCGTGGAGACAAGCGTGCGGCAGCCGTCGCTCTCTTCTTCCGCCGTGGGACCGACAATCAGCGCGTTGATTGCTTCGACGAGGGGGCTTTGTGTGCGGCGCATCTGCCGCATTACTTCGCGGCGAGTCACGGAGCCGTCGCTGTTTATTGACATAAAGAAAAGCTTCAGGTTCATCTGCCCGCTTTCGGGAATAGCGGCTTCTGTGTCCTGCGCGGAAGCCGCGGTGGAAAGGCTTGTACCGCCGACGATGACGTTCTCGAATTCCTCTTCGCTTTCCGATGTGACAATGCTTACGCCGCCGGATGGCACTGCCGGAGTGACGGGGGCAACGTCGTTTTTCTCTGTTTCAGGCGGCACGGGGTCAGGTGCGTTCTCTACAAAGGCAGGGGTCTTGCCAAAGACGCGGTTAAAAAAGCCCGTAGACTTGAGGTTCGCAATAATCTTTCCCTGGTTTACGACAAAGAGGATGAAAAGGATGAGCGCCGCCGCAATCCACAGCGCCAGCCCGAATGAAGATGAAGTATGCTTGTCTGACATTGCCACTAATTATAAACCACACGTTATTTCTTTTCAAGGGAAAGAGAAATCAGTTTTCTTTCCAGTTTGATATGATAAAATTCCATTGTCTCTCCAAAAAATTGGGCGGAGAACCCGCCCTTTTCCGTTCCCATTTTTGGCTGAGAAACACCGCTTAACATCAATGATAATGGCAAATGCAGTGATTTGTCAAGCGTGGGGCTAGACAAATTGACTACTTTATAGTATATTAATCCAGTAGGAAATAGGAAAATATGAAGATATCAACCCGAGGGCGCTATGCGCTGCGCTTCATGATAGACCTTGCCCAGCACGGCGGTACGGAATTCATCACGCTCAAAGATGTTTCAAAGCGCCAGACAATCAGCGTCAAATACCTTGAGCAAATTACGTCCCTGCTCAGCAAATATGGGCTCTTGCAGAGCGTTCGCGGTCCGCAGGGCGGCTACCGGCTTGCAAAAAAGCCTACTGAATACACCGTTGGCGAAATCCTCCGCATCACTGAAGGCGACCTTGCTCCCGTTGCCTGCCTTTCACAGCCACGCAATCTCTGCCCGAAACGCAAAGAGTGCCCCACAATCAGCTTTTGGGAAGGCCTTAATGATACCATCAACGCCTATCTGGACAGCAAGACGCTGGATGACCTTGTAAAATCGGTCAACCAGAATGATTCGATAGAATTTTACATTTAAAAAGCGCAAGAACTTGACAGAGAGGGGCATTTTCCTTATGCTTATTACATAGTAAATAACTAGGGAAAACAGCTTGTACTTCTTCTGCTGTGTGGTTTTCCCTAGTATCCTGGAGGACCCAATGGCAGAAAAGATTGCGAAAAAGATTACTGATTTAGTCGGCAATACGCCGATTCTTGAACTTTCAAACTTAGAGAAGAAGCTGGGGCTCAAAGCCCGCCTGCTCGCCAAGCTTGAATACTTCAATCCCGCCGGCAGCGTAAAGGACCGTATTGCAAAAGCGATGATTGATGATGCCTTTAAATCAGGCAAGCTGAACGCGGAGAGCGTCATCATCGAACCGACGAGCGGCAACACGGGCATAGGCCTTGCTTCTGTAGCGGCAAGCTACGGACTACGCTGCATTCTCACCATGCCGGAAACCATGTCCGTGGAGCGCCGTGCCCTGCTCAAAGCGTATGGCGCGGAAATCGTGCTCACCGAGGGAGCGGCGGGTATGCGCGGCGCCGTGGAAAAGGCACAGCAGCTTGCAAAGGAGACAGCCAACAGCTTTATCCCCGCGCAGTTTGACAATCCTGTGAATCCGAAGATACACTTTGAGACCACGGGTCCTGAAATCTGGGAGCAGACCGACGGCAAAGTAGATGTGTTCATTGCGGGCATCGGCACAGGCGGCACTATCACGGGTACGGGCAAATTCCTCAAAGGCAAGAACCCCGCCATCAAGCTGCTCGCGGTTGAGCCTGCCACGAGCCCCCTGCTTTCCGAAGGTCACGCCGGTCCCCACAAGATACAGGGCATTGGCGCAAACTTCGTGCCGAAAGTGCTCGACACCAAGATTTACGATGGCGTGGTGACGGTAAAGAATGAAGATGCCTTTGAGCTCGGCAGGGAAGTAGCCCGCACCGAAGGCGTGCTTGTGGGCATCTCTTCCGGCGCAGCGCTCTGGGCGGCAGTACAGGAAGCAAAAAAGCCGGAGAACGAGGGCAAGACAATCCTCGCGCTCTTCCCCGACACAGGCGACCGCTACCTGTCAACACCCCTCTTCCAGAACTAGTTCGGCAAAGTTAAAAATAAAAGTTAGCGATTACACCATTCGGCAGGAGGCTTATGCCATTCCTGCCGTATTTTTTTTGCGCAAGCTTCTGGTGGATGAAGGGCACGCCGAAGCCGAGCGCAGTGCCAAGCGCCGCTCCCGCAAGCACATCGGTCAGAAAGTGGTTGCCGCTCGCAATGCGCAGCACGCCCGTTCCCACCGCAATCGCGTAGGAAGTCGCTATCACCGGCCATTTAAAGCCAGACTGCGGATAGTACGTGGAAAAAACATAGCTCAAGAATCCGGCGCCGAGGAAGGCATCCGTCGTGTGCCCGCTGGGGAATGAAAACTCAAAGTCGTGGCTTTCAAGCTCGCTTTCATCTACCTTTTCCGTATACATATAGGGGCGAATCCGTTTGACGTTCGTCTTGATGATGTTCCGTATGCCATAGGCGAGCAGCCAGCTTTCCGCATACATAACGCCTATGGTGGCAAGCTCCCGCGTGGGCAGGTTCTTCATCACCGCTTCCGCCGTGAACCCCCCTATCGGCAGCACGAGCAAATCCAGAGCGCAGACCACGGTGCCGGTATTGTCCAGCGTATTGCTGTATTTGTTATACCAGATTTTATCCAGCGCGCTTATATCCTTCTTATTATATGTGCGCTCGTACCATTCGGGCAGGCTGCTCCTCTTGGTGAGCACAAAGCCCGTGACAGCGCTTCCCGCCCCTGCGCCAAGCAGAAGCCCGTCAGCCACATAGTTCAGGGCAAAGGGAGACCATGAGTCATCCGCAACGCATGCCTCGCGCTCGGGGATGCCATCTGCATATACCGCGGTGGGCAGGCACAGCAAAAACAGGCAAAGCACGGCGGTAACGGCAAGCCACTTTCTCTTTGGCATAATCTATTTCCTCGACAGCTCGTACATGATGACCGCACCCGCCTGAGCGACGTTCAGGCTTTCAACATGTGCCCCCTCGCCGCTTGTACCCGACGGGGGAATGAGCAGCAGATGGTCGCATTCATGCTTTACCTCATTGCTCACCCCCCGCTCTTCATTGCCGAGCACGATGAGCGGAGGCTTTCCGCCGCAGAGCCCTTTAAGATTGTATACGCTTTCCTTGGCGTTCACTGCGGTACCGATGCGCACCATCTTGCCCTGCATATCGCGCAGAAGCCGCGGAATGGAGCGGATGGAATACACATCCACAAACTCCATGCCCCCTTCCGCCACGCGGTAGGTGCTGGTAGAGATGGAAGCCTGCGCCTCATCCAGAGGGATGACGATGTTCTTGATACCGAAGAATGCCGCGCTGCGCACGATGGCGCCGAGGTTGTTCGCATTGCCCACGCGGTCAAGTATGACGGCGCTTTGCCCCTGTTCCACCCAGTATGCCGCCACATCTTTGGTCAGCGGGGGAATTTCCGGTTCAGCAATCATCGCCACCACGCCCTGATGGTGCACGCTCCCGCAAAGCCGCTCAAGCTCCGCCACATCGCGCACCTGATTGTAGGGCCGCTTTGCTTCCGCAAGCTTTTTGCACAAGCCGCCAAAGAGGGGCGCACGCTCGCTGGAAAAATAGAAGCGCTGAATGCGTTCCCCGTGTACCTTCTCAAGCGTCTTTACCGCCGCAAAGCCGCACACGGCAAGCTCATTTCTCTCGGTATTTCTCATAGAGTCAGTATACAGGGAACAGAAAAGAAAAACAAGGGAGCCAGCGATTTCATCACAGGACAACAACGACCCTTGCATTGATACCTCAAAAATGATAGACTTCAAATACAATGTTAGTAAAAGACCAGATAACGAATGCTTACCGACACAAAAACCTCTTGTACGAACTAGTGATAAATACAATCAAAAAGCGTTACCGGCGCTCGGTGCTCGGGGTGCTGTGGAGCATGCTGAATCCGCTTATGACCATGGGCGTTCAGGCATTCGTATTCTCAAACATATTCAGATCAAACATAGAAAA
Source organism: uncultured Treponema sp. (assembly GCA_937885235.1). Classification (GTDB taxonomy): domain Bacteria; phylum Spirochaetota; class Spirochaetia; order Treponematales; family Treponemataceae; genus Treponema_D. The sequence goes on along the minus strand of CAKZZK010000328.1, from coordinate 35,802 downwards.
CTACCTGCTCTACCTCATCACGGGGCAGATACTGTTCAACTTTTTCTGCGAGGGAACAAACATGGGAATGTCATCCATCATCGCCAATGCAGCGCTGATAAAGAAAGTTCGTGTACCAAAGTATATGTTCCCCTTTGCTGCGGTGATGTCCAGCTGCGTGAACCTGCTCTTTTCCATGCCAGCACTGATAATCATCATGCTTATCACTAAAACCTTTCCCACCGTGGCGACACCGGTGTTCATTCTGCCGCTCCTGTTTATGCTCGTGTTCTGCATGGGCGTGTCGCTCATACTGTCCACGATGGCGGTATTCTTCCGCGACATCCTGCACCTGTGGGGCGTATTTCTGACCCTGCTAAACTATGCGACGCCTATATTCTACTCCGCAGACTTGATTTCAGACAAACGAGCCGCCATACTGCGCTTAAATCCCCTGTATCATTACATCAAAGCATTCCGTGCTCCGCTCTACGGGGGTGTGCTGCCTCCGCTAAGGACGCTAGGCTTCTGCGCTATAGGAGCAGTTCTTGCACTCGCCATCGGAACGCTGGTGTTCCGATGCAACCAGAAAAAGTTTATCCTGTACGTGTAGGAGGAAGCGATGGAACCGATAATACAGGTCGAACACGTTTCAATGCACTTCAATCTGATGGCAGAGGGCATAAACTCCCTTAAAGAATACTTTATCAATCTAGTGAAGGGGAAGTTGCTGTACAACGATTTTCAAGCGCTCAGCGACATCAGCTTCACGATAAACCGAGGGGAAATTGTAGGACTCATCGGGCTAAACGGGAGCGGAAAGAGCACTACGCTCAAAGTCTTGGCAGGAGTGCTTACACCGACGACGGGGCACGTAGCAGTGCGCGGAAGTGTCGCACCCCTCATCGAGCTTGGGGCAGGCTTTGATCCAGAATTAACGGCAGAGGAGAACATCTTCCTGAACGGATCCATACTGGGGCACCCCCGCTCTTTTATGAAAGAACACTTCGACGAGATTTTAAATTTTGCCGAACTACGCGATTTTGTGCATGTTCCTCTGAAGAATTTTTCAAGCGGTATGTACTCCCGTCTTGGTTTTGCAGTTGCCACGGTGGTTCGTCCAGACATTCTGCTTGTTGACGAAGCGTTGAGCGTCGGCGACTTCCAGTTCCAGCAAAAGTGCGAGGCACGAATAGCGGAGATGATAAAGCAGGGTGTCACCATAGTGCTGGTATCTCACTCCACGGGCACAATAGCGAAGCTCTGCAACCGTGCCATCTGGCTTGAGCACGGCAAGATAAAAAAGGACGGCGATGCAGCCACCCTCTGCGCTGAGTACACGGGGAAGGAGATTGAAAATGTATGAAAAGAATATGAACAAGGCACAGCTCAACAAGATTCAGTCCGTGCTTGATACGGCTGTGGACACTGACGCAGTGGCAGGGGCTTCCTGCCTTGTGTGGCAGGGCGGCAGGGAGCAGGGTTATTACGAAGCAGGCTTTGCGGACAAGGCGAACGGAAGGCGTTTTTCCCGCAACACAATCTGCCGTTTCTATTCGATGACGAAGCCCATCACCGCAGCGGCTGTGTGGACGCTCATCGAAAGCGGGAAGATTGATCTGCTCGACGACGTTTTCCACTATCTGCCTGCTTTTGCCATGCCCATGGTGTGCAGCGGGGATGCAATGGTGCCTTCCCGCACGCCCATCACCATCCGCGACCTGCTGAATATGACCTCGGGCTATACCTACGGAGGTTCCGCGAACGAGTCGCAGGCGCAGACCGCGAGCCTTGTCGCAGACCTGAACAATTCACTGCAATCGGACAGCCCTATCAGCACGCAGCAATTCGCAGAACGCATTGCCGCCATTCCGCTTTCCTTTGAGCCGGGTACAGACTTTGAATACGGCCTGTCCGCCGACATTCTGGGCGCAGTGGTGGAAACCGTCTCTGGAATGAAATACGGCGACTACCTGCGCAAGTACATCTTCGAGCCGCTCGGCATGAAGGACACGGGATTCTATGTGCCGGCGGCAAAAATCGACAGGCTTGCGGAGGAGTACCAGCACACGCTGTCCGGCTCACTGGAGGTCTTTGCAAAGCCGAATTTGGGAATACCGTACCGCGCGGAAGTGCCGCCTGCATTTGAGTCCGGCGGAGCGGGGCTTGTCGGCACCATAGACGACTATATGCGCTTCTGCCGTATGCTGCTTTCAGGCGGCAGTTTGGACGGACACACTATCCTGCAGGCCCAGACGGTGAAGGCTCTGCGCAGCTATCACATAGCGGAAAGGGTTCAGCCGTGCTTTGACAAAAAACTTCCCCACCTCTGCGGCTATTCGTATGGCAATCTGATGCGCATCCTCGTGGATCCCACACTGAGCGGCACCATTGGCTCTGCGGGGGAATTCGGCTGGGATGGCTGGCTTGGCACCTTTATGCTCATCGATCCGGCAAACGAGCTTTCCTTCGTTTACTTCCAGCAGGTAAAGGATTCCGGCTACACGCCTGTTGCCCGCAGAATAAAGAATGTAACTTACGCGGCACTGCCATAAATGCTAAAAACCCATTGACTAACTAGGAATATAGCGGTATAACTACTATATCCTATTAGTTCAATGGAGGCAATTATGGCCAAGTATCATTTTGAAACTCTGCAGGTTCATGCAGGGCAGGAAAATCCTGACAGCGCGACCGGAGCGCGCGCTGTGCCTATTTATCAGACATCTTCCTATGTCTTTAAGGATTCTGACGAGGCGGCGGGACGATTCGCGCTGACCACGCCGGGGCAGATTTATTCCCGCCTGACGAACCCGACGAACGATGTCTTTGAAGCGCGCATGGCGGCCCTTGAAGGAGGAGTCGCGGCGCTTGCGGTAGCCTCCGGTTCCGCCGCCATCGCCTATGCCGTCCAGAACATAGCCCGCGCGGGAGACCACATTGTTTCTGCCCAGACCCTGTACGGCGGCACGCTGGAGCTTTTCCAGAATACCCTGCACGACTTGGGCATAGAGACGACCTTCATAGATGGAAGCAATCCTGAAAACTTTGAAAAAGCAATCCGCCCCAACACCAAGGCGCTGTATTTTGAATCGCTCGGCAATCCCGACAGCTCAATCATCGATGTAGAGGCGGTGAGCGCCATCGCCCACAAGCACGGCATTCCCGTCATTGTAGATAACACCTTTGGCACGCCTTACCTGTTCCGCCCGTTTGAACACGGCGCAGACATCGTTGTGCATTCCGCCACAAAGTTCATCGGCGGACATGGAACGAGCATCGGCGGCATCATTGTGGATTCCGGCAACTTTGACTGGGATAAGTATGCGGACAAGTTCCCCGGCCTTGCAAAGCCAAACCCCGCCTACCACGGCATTGTCTTTACCAAGGCGGTAGGCAAGGCTGCATTTGTAGTGAAAATCCGCGCTACACTCCTGCGCGACACGGGAGCCACGCTTTCGCCTTTCAACAGTTTCCTCTTCCTGCAGGGACTTGAGACGCTGAGTCTGCGTGTAGAGCGCCATGTATCCAATGCGCTCAAAGTGGTGGAATTCCTGAGCAAACACAAGAACGTGGAAAAGGTGCACCATCCGTCACTGCCGGAAGATCCTTCCCATGCGCTTTATCAGAAGTATTTCCCCAACGGGGCGGGTTCAATCTTTACCTTTGAGGTGAAGGGCGATGCAAAGCGGGCGCGGGCTGTTGTTGAAAACCTCAAACTGTTCAGCCTGCTTGCAAATGTCGCAGACGTGAAGAGCCTTGCCATCCATCCGGCAAGCACCACGCACTCCCAGCTGAGCGAGGAAGAGCTCGTAAAGGCGGGCATCCACCCGAACACCATCCGCCTGTCAATCGGCACTGAGCACATCGACGACATCATCGCCGATTTAAGCCAGGCTCTTGATTACTGATTTACTGCTTTACCGTATAAATAAAAAAGCCATCGTTTTTATGCGATGGCTTTTTTATTTATTAACAGGCGCGCATAGCGTCAACAAAGGTGAGCGGGAACGTTCGGATATACGGCTTGAGCATATTGAACACCTGCATGGGACTTTCATTCTCCGCGCTGTAGTTTATGTCGATAAAGAGGCAGCCCGTTGAAGAAGCAAGCTTGTGCAGGCGTTCATTCAGCTTGGTGACAAAATCGCTTTCTCCCACGACAGAAACAATGAAGATGCGGCAGTTGTGGCAGTTGCGGTGGATATTCAGCAGCATCCATTCGTATTTGTTGATGAAAGCGTCGATATCTTCCCTGATGGCGGCGGCATCTTCCTCACCGATGTTTACAAAAACCTTGGCTGGCTGCAAGTCGTATACCGCAGCATCCAGCACTTCGGCAGTGTGGGCAATGTCCAAGCCTTCAATGCTGCGGTTGTATACGGGAACGCCGAGGTTTGAATCAACCGCAAGCTCCCCCATATCAATGCTTGCAAAGTAGGTGGAGCCGAAGCACACCACCGAGCCTTTTTGCGAAGCCTTGTTCATCATCTTGAATGTATTGACCTTTTTTGCAACTGTTTCCATCACACAGCCTCCTTGTGATTAATCATTGTCTGTTTCTGCGCCGCCAAGAACTGTGAAGCCTCGCGGTCGTATTTCCTGTTTATGAAGTACACTGCCACATTGATTGAAACAATCAGCAGGTTTATGATGTACACAGCAAGCACGTAGTTAATCTTGTGCATATAGATTTTTGCCGCAATGCCGGCAACATAGCCCGCAATGATCAGAAACGTGAAATTAAGGCTCATATTTTTCGCAGTGCGGCTCTTGATGTTCTTCATCACATTGATGGGCCATGAAAGACCAAAACATACCAGCATTGCCGCTTCCAAGATGTTTGCCATATTCTTTTCCTCCGCAATCTCGCTTTCTTATGACTCCATCTTAGCCTCTTTCTTTCATATTGTCTAATATATTGTTTTTATCGTATCAATAATGAATTTTGTATCAATAAAATCGAAATTGACAACTGTATGTTCATCATTTATCATTGAAGTAGTTTTAGATTTTTGGAGGCTTTTATGGCTAAAACGGCGACAGGGCTGTTTACGGAGCTTGATGGCGAGCACTTTTATAAAATCGCAAATTATGATTTTATGGAAGATTTTTTCATGACCATTACGAGCGCATCCGATGTGTGGAACTTCTGCTGGGCGCAGGGGGGCGTTACTGCGGGGCGCGTCAATGCGGACAAGGCAATCTTTCCTTATTATACGGCGGACAAAGTGTCTGATATGAAAGGTTCCATCGGTCCCTATACAGCCATTGCGGTGGAGGAAGCTGGCGGAAAGACGGAATTTTGGGAGCCTTTTGCTTCCCTGCTCACAAAGACCGCCCGCCGCTATGTGCCTGAAGATTTTATAGAGCGGAACCTTTACAAAAACGACAGCGGTACCAAAATCTGGTTTGAAGAAGTAAACAGGAAGCTGGGCCTGGCTTTCCGCTATGGCTGGACAAGCAGCGGCGAATACGGGCTTGTGCGTCTGGTAAAGATTGAAAACCGTGGTTCTGCCGCGCGTAAGCTTGTTGTGCTGGACGGCTGCCGGAACATTCTCCCCGCCTGCATCAGCTCGGTTTTGCAGAACAACAGCAGCATACTGCTCGAGGCTTATAAGCAGACCGACTGGGACGAAGCGGGCAACCTCGCACTCTTTGCGCTTTCTTCCGTTGTGTCAGACAAAGCGGAGCCAAGCGAGGGACTGCTCGCAAATGTCTGCTGGTTCTCCACCGCCGACAGGCTGATTATCTCTCCCGATGCACCAAAGCATTTCTTTGAGGGGGGCGCACGGGCAGATGCCATGCTTTATCCGTCCGTGCTCAAGGGGGAAAGCCCCTCCTGCTTCATCGTGCATCCGCTTGAACTGGCTGCGGGGGGAAGTGAGCAGTGGTACCAGGTTTTTGACTGTTCATTGAATGCTTCCAAGATTGCCGCGCTCAAAGAGAAGCTTGGCAAAAAAGACGAGGCTGTACGCGCACTCGTTGCAGACATTGCCGCTACGGCGGATGTCATGACCCAGTACATCTCTGAGGCAGACGGCATACAGCACACTGCGCAGGAGATGACGTGCATTCACCACAGGGCGAACGTTATGTTCAACATCATGCGCGGCGGCTTCTTTGCGGACAACGGCAAAGTGAATGCTCCCGACTTTCTTGCCTTTGTGCACACGAGGAACAGGGCAAAAGAAGAAGCCGCCCGCTCGGCGCTTGGAGAACTTGCGGGCAAGAACTCCCTTCCGCGCAAGGATATAGAGAAGCGGATAAAGGAGACCGGCGATGCGCAGCTTGAACGGCTCTTTTTGGAATACCTGCCCATCATCTTTTCCCGGCGTCATGGCGACCCCAGCCGTCCGTGGAATAAATTCAACATCAAGCTTGCCGGTGCAGACGGAAATCCCATCCTCAATTATGAGGGAAACTGGCGCGACATCTTCCAGAACTGGGAGGCTCTGCTGCATTCGTATCCAAGCTATGCAAAGCATGTCGTGGCAAAGTTCGTGAATGCTATGACTGCCGATGGCTTTAACCCCTACCGCATTTCGCGGGACGGCATTGACTGGGAATGTCCAGAGCCGGGTAATCCGTGGGCGCAGTACGGCTACTGGGGAGACCATCAGGTCATCTATCTGCAGAAGCTGCTGGAATTTCTTGATGATTACAGCCACGAAGAGCTCGATTCCTTCCTGAACCGCAGGCTCTTTACGAGCTCGAACGTTCCCTACCGCCTTAAGAGCTATGCGGAGCTCTGCATAAACCCGCGCAGTTCCCTCCTGTTTGACAAGGCGCTGAGCGACCGCCTGTGCAAGGAAAGCGAAGTTTCCGGCACAGACAAAAAGCTTGTGCAGGGGACTGACGGCCAGCCGGAGCTGCTTTCGTTGACTGCCAAGCTCTTGCAGATTGTCATGGCAAAGGCGGCAAACCTCGTTCCGGGGGGCGGCATCTGGATGAACACGCAGCGTCCCGAATGGAATGACGCCAACAATGCGCTTGCCGGATGGGGGCTTTCCGTTGTGACGCTCTGCTATCTCGAACGTATGCTCAGCTTCCTCATCGGACTGTATGCGAAGGCTTCTTCTGCAAGCTTTACTCTTCCCGCTCCCCTTGCAACCTGCTTCTATGAGCTGCACGGGCTGTATGAGGCAACGCCCCTCTCTGTGGTGGATGATGCCGAAATGCGCAAGGCTTTCGTTGACAAGGCGGGCGGCATATTTGAGAAGGAATGCAAGACGCTGTATGTCTCTGGCTATGGCACCACGGCGGAAGAAGTGTCCCGCGAGCAGCTTGTCAGCTTCCTGCGTGCCGTGCAGAAGCTGGTGGAGCAGAGCATCAGGGCGAACAGGCGGAGCGACGGGCTGTATCATACCTATAATACGCTTAAAATAAACGCCAACCGTATGGAAGTTGAAACCTTGCAGGAAATGCTGGAAGGTCAAGTGGCTGTGCTTTCAAGCGGTTTGCTCTCTTCTCAGGAAGCGCTTGCCGTCATCTCTGCGCTGAAGCAGAGCAAGATGTATGAAAAGCGGCAGCATTCATATATGCTCTATCCAGACAAGGAGCTGCCGTCCTTTGAGGGCAAGAACAATGTGGCGGCAACGGACCTTGCGGGGCTTGAGTCTTTCATCGCAAAGAGCGGAACCTTGGTACTTGAAAAAGACGTGAAGGGCGTCTACCACTTTAATCCGCAGTTCCACAACGCGCGCCTGATGAAGGACTTCCTCTCGAATATGGGGGATGCCGGCCCTGATGCCAAGGAGCAGGAATTGCTGCTTGCGCTGTATGAAAAGACCTTCCATCACCAGTCCTTTACAGGGCGCTCCGGCACTTTCTATGCGTATGAAGGACTGGGGAGCATCTACTGGCACATGGTGTCTAAGCTCCTGCTTGCCGTGCAGGAATGCGCCCTTGCCTCTCTTGCCAAAGCTGACGGCTGTGCGGCTCAGCTGGAAGATGCCTACAAGCGGGTAAAGAACGGGCTTGGCTTTAACAAGAGCCCTGAGCTTTACGGCGCCTTCCCCTTTGACCCGTATTCGCATACGCCTTCCGGCAAGGGAGCAAAGCAGCCCGGCATGACGGGGCAGGTCAAAGAGGAAATCCTCACCAGATGGATGGAGCTGGGGGCAAAAATCAGCGGCGGCAAAGCGCTTTTTGACCCGCAGTTTTTGCCGCAGGATGAATTCTTCGCAGACGGCACGCTTTCATTCTGTTGGTGCGGCACACCCGTCCGTTATGAGAAGGGCACGGAGCGCAGCATTCAGGTGCATTATGCCGATGGCTCAAGCCAGCTTGTGCAGGGAAACGCACTGCCTCTGGATATGAGCCGTGAACTTTTTGCCCGCACGGGTAAGCTTAAAGAGCTTGTCGTAAGCGTGTGACGCTGCAAGCAGGGGAAGGTGCGTTTTCTGCCTTCTCCTGCTTGATTGCCACATAAAATTTTACTTTTTTTGTAACAATGCTCATATTTCCTGTGTTATACTTAGTGATATGAGAAGACACGCTTTTAAACAGGTTTTAGTATGCATTTGGTTTCTGTGTGCGGCCTTTGCGGCTTCCGCCATGGATATATTCAGTGGCAGGACATACCGCATGACAAAGTGGCTGTCAGACGGCATTGACCTTATGTCTTATATGAAAGCGACGGGAATGACGTACTCCATACAGTTCCGCTTTGCTTATGACGGAAGCTTTGTGATGGAGGTTGACACCGGTGACTCTGTAAGTGACGGGGAAGGCACGTACCGCGTTGACGAGTGGCAGCAGTCGCTTGTTATCACTTTGGACGAAGAGACTGTCTGTCCCTACAGCGGAAATGGCGATGTCTTTATCTGGGAATACACAGACGATGAAGGCTCGACGTACAGCATTGAATGCACTGATGTCCGTTTTATTGCCGATGATATTCCGATGGATTCGGACGAACTGCTTGATGATTATTCTGACAATGAATGGGTAGACGAGTACACCTTCTCTGGCCGGACCTATATGACTACCCGTATCTTCGTCGACGGCACCGATTACACCGAAGTTTTGCGGGGTGTGCTTTCAGAAGACGACCTTATAACGCTGGTTTTTGAAGAGGATCAGCGTGTTATCATGCCCGGAACGGGCGAGGCAAAGTACTTCGTGGACAGGATGAGGCAGACCGTCACCGTCTACAATGATGACACCGACGAGATTGTGTTTGAATATTTTGCGGGCGGCACCCGTCTGAAATATGCAAGCGAGCAAAACGGGCGCATACTTACGTTCTATCTTGAATAGGAATTTGGACTCACCTAAAATTGCCTTGCATTATTGTGTAAAACCCCGCAATGCGGTAAAATACAAGCCCTATGGAAGATTCTAAGAGGACTGTTACCTGCGGTGCCCTGCGTGCCGCGGATGTGAATAAGCTTGTTGTGTTGAATGGCTGGGTGCACCGTACCCGCGAGCTTGGCGGACTTACCTTCGTGCTTCTGCGCGACCGCTACGGCATCACCCAGATTGTCGTGGGCGACAAGGCCGATGAGTCTGTGAAAAAAGCTGCGGCAAGTCTTAAAAGCGAATACTGCATTGCCGTGAAAGGGCGCGTCGCAGCCCGCAGCGAAAGGGATATAAATCCCGATATGCCCACCGGTGAAATAGAAGTGGAGGCAGAAGAAATCGAAGTCTTCACGACGGCAGATCCTCTGCCGTTCCAGATTGACGAAGTAAGGCAGAAGGACGGCAGCATTGTGCTTCCCAATGAAGACCTGCGCCTCACCTACCGTTACCTTGACCTTCGCCGCGCACCTATGCAGCATCATATCATACTGCGCTCAAATGTGACCTTTGCCGTGCGCGAATACCTGACCCGGCAAGGCTTCCTTGAAATTGAAACGCCAACCTTTATCAAGAGCACGCCGGAAGGGGCGCGTGACTACCTTGTGCCCAGCCGCGTACATCCCGGTAAGTTTTATTCCCTGCCGCAGAGCCCCCAGCTTTACAAACAGCTGCTCATGGTGAGTGGCTTTGACAAGTATTTCCAGATTGCCCGCTGTTACCGCGATGAAGATGCCCGCGGTGACCGCCAGCCGGAGTTCACCCAGATTGATATGGAGCTGAGCTTTACTAACCGCGAGGAGGTGCTGGAAACCACCGAGGGCATGATGGCTTACGTCTTCAAAAAGACGCTTGGCTATGAGCTGCCCGCCCGCTTTGACCGCTTGAGCTGGGATGATGCCTTTGATTTTTACGGCACCGACAAACCCGACCTGCGCTTTGGCATGAAGATGCAGGACGCCGCCTTTATGGCAGAGCTTGCGGATTTTAACGCTTTCAAGGCAGGAGCGGCGAATGCGGACAGAAACATTGAGCGCCATAAGCGGAGCGGACTCAAGGCTCTGGTGGTAAAGAACGCTGCCGACAAGTACAGCCGCAAGATGATAGAAGCATTGGAGGCAAAGGCAAAGATTTACAAGGCAAAGGGCCTCGCCTGGCTCAAAGTTGATGCAAACGGAAAGTTTGAAGGCGGCATCAGCAAATTCTATGCGGGGCAGGAAGAAAAAATCTGTGCAAAGCTTGGCGCAGAGAAAAACGACCTCATCCTCTTTGTCTCCGATGAAAAATGGCAGACAGCCTGCGTTGCCCTTGGCGCGGTGCGTTCCCAGCTCGGAAAGGACCTGAAGCTCTATGATCCCAAGGACGAATTCCACTTTGTGTGGATTGTCGATTTCCCCTATTTTGCCTGGAATGAAGATGAAAACAAGTGGGAAACAGAGCACCACATGTTCACGCTCCCGCAGAAAAAATACTGGCCAACGCTTGAAAGCGACCCCGGCAGCGTAAAGGGCGATCTCTACGACCTCGTGCTTAACGGCTACGAGCTTGCCTCTGGTTCCATGCGTATCAATGATCCCGCCCTGCAGGAGCGCATTTTTGAGATTGTGGGCTACAGCCGTGAGCGTGCGGACAAGGCGTTTGGCTTCCTTGTGAATGCCTTTAAGTACGGAGCGCCCCCACACGGAGGCATTGCCCCCGGACTTGACCGCCTTGTCATGCTGATGTGCCATGAGGAGTCAATTCACGAGGTCATCGCCTTCCCCAAGAACAACCTTGCCGCAAGCCCTATGGACGAATGTCCGTCTGCGGTGGATGAAGCACAGCTGCGGGATCTGCATATCCAATGCACCGAATGTGCTGAGCAAGAGGGATGAGCGCACGCCGTTTTTTTGCACTGTTTTCTTCTATATATATACTGTTCTCACTGCTTTCCTGTCGCCGTGCCGCTGTGCCGCCTCAGGCTGAGCAGGTGCTGGGAACGGTATGCGCTGTCAATGCCTTTGAGGGAGGAACGCAGCAGCTTTACGAAGAGCTTTTCGCCCGCCTTGCTGAGATAGACGCCCGTTTCAGCACGACGCGGGATGATTCCGATCTAAGCACGGTGAATGCCGCTGCGGGGCTTCATGCCGTCAAAGTGCACGAGGATGTGCTTTTCGTCGTGGGCAGGGCGCTGGATTACGCGCGGCTTTCCGACGGTGCCTTTGACCCTTCCATTGGCCCTCTCGTCAGGCTCTGGGGCATCAACACCGACCATGCCCGCGTTCCCGCGCAGGAAGAGATAGACGCCGTCCTCCCCCTTGTGGACTGGCATAAGATAGAGCTCGATGAAAATGCCTGTACAATCTTCTTGCAGGAGAAGGGCATGGCTCTGGAACTGGGGGGGATTGCAAAGGGCTATGCCGCTGATGAGCTGGTAAAGATACTTGATGCCCGCAAGGTCCGCCGCGCCATCATTGACCTTGGGGGAAATGTCTATGTCTACGGCAAAAAGAAAGACGGAAGCGACTGGAAGGTGGGGGTAAAAAATCCCCTTGAAGCGGAGGGTGAGCCTGCGCTTGTGCTTTCGCTTGGCAGGAACATTTCCGTGGTGACGAGCGGAGTATACGAGCGCTTTTTCATTGCCGATGGAATCCGCTACCACCACATACTCGACACCCGTACTGGGCGTTCCGCTGACGGCGACTGCCTGAGCGCTACTATTGTAGCGGCTTCCTCGCTTGAAGCTGATGCCCTGAGCACCACCGCTTTTCTTTTGGGGGCGGAAAAATACAGCGCCATCAGCGATGTTCCTGCCATCTTTATAAACAGCGATGCTTCGGTTTCCGCTTCTTCATCACTTGCGCCCCGGCTTAGGGCGCAGTCTCCTGTTTTTTCTGCCATAAAGTACTTTTAAAAAGTACTGCTAAATGCCGCTCCGCTTTCCCCGCTATCAAGTTTGTCTGCCCAATGCCGATAAAGGGGTTATGCGCAGATTCTTTTCAAAAATGTCTCTCTTGTTCTTCTGTATATGCGGGATTACTCTTCCTGCAACAGCTCAGGGCGGCTTATCGACTGAGCCGTTGTACAGGCTTCCCGAGGCACGAAGTGAAAAACCGACAATAGATGAAAGTGCCATCTTCCTCGTGGGTACGGACAGCGGGCTTTTTCGTGTGCTGCCGGGCGGCGGAACTGCGGCGCTCTGGGAAGAGGGTAAGGTTGACCATATCATCAAGACTCAGAACAAGTGGTTTTTCCTCACCGACAAGGGGGTGCTCTTCTCCCAAAACCTGACGGATTTTACCCTGCGCAATAACGGTCTGCCCTCGCTTGTCATCAAGACCTACGACGGCACGGAAAAGAAGCTCGTAAAGGAAGTTCCCCTCCTCAAAGACCTCGCGGCGGATCCCTTTGACGAAAACATACTCGTGACTGCCACCAAGGATGCCGTCTACCTTACGCGGGACGGCGGGGAAACCTGGAAATCCATAGGTTCCATGAGCCGCTACACGGCGGGCATCAAGGCTGTCGCCTGCTCCCACATAGACGGGGAACTGGTCATCTTTATGTCTCACAGCATCTACGGCATGAGCTATTACCGCGCAGACCTCAAAAAACCGATTTGGGTCGATGTGAGCGCGGGCTTTTCCCTGATGAAGAGCCTCAGCCAGCCTGACGAGTTGAGCGACATTGTTCCCGTCGTCGTGCAGGACACTGACGGAAAGCTCCATGCGGACATATACTTTGCAAACAGCTTTCTGCCCAATATCTTCCGCTTTGACTGGCAGAAAAAGCGGGCGGTGACGGTGTACCACGGCTCCGAAGAGGCTGATACAATCGACGGGCTGTGCCAGAGCAATGGCAGGCTTGTGTTTTCAACGCTTGGCAAAATCTCTTCTATTAATCTGGACACCGGTGAAGCGGAGGAACTGCCTGCGGATAAGTATACGACATGGGAAAGGGCACTGTCTGCCATGTCGTCGCCGGTGAATGCGGCGTATATCCCCCCTGAATACACTGGACTTGAAACCCCCGTACAGCTGGCAGAACTGTGGCTGCTCAAGCCTGATGAGCCCCTCTCGCTCTGGGGAGAAAAAGCAAACAGGCAGAAATCACTTTACATATCCTCCTATCAGGTGCGCAATATGGCGGGAATCGAAAAATACCGCAAGATTATTGCAAACAACAAGCTCAATTCCCTCGTGGTGGATATGAAGGACGATTACGGGCTTTTGCGCTTTGAGCCAAACAGTCCGCTCCTCAAAGAGAAAGGTTCCGTCACGCAGTACAAGATTGATGTAGACACCTTTGTGAGCGAGTTCAAAAAAGACGGCACATATCTCATTGGCCGCATCGTCGTGTTCAAGGACAAAAATCTTTCCCAGTATGGCGGCGGCAAGTATGCGGTCTGGGACAAGACGAACAAGCGCCCGTGGATAGGGACCCGCGGCACGGAAGAGATAAAGAACGAAGACGGCGAGGTGACAGGCACACGGACTCTCTACTACGATGAAAACTGGGTTGACCCCTACTGCGAAGAAGTGTGGGAATACAATATTGAGATTGCCAAGGAGCTCATAGAGCGCGGCTTTGACGAGATACAGTTTGACTATATCCGCTTCCCCACGGACGGCAAGAACATAGGCAATGCTTCGTACCGATGGCGCGATGAGGGCATGGACAAGGAGAGCGCGCTTGTGTCCTTCCTCTCCTATGCCCGCAAGAATATCAACGGTCCCATCGGCATTGACATCTACGGGGCAAACGGCTGGTACCGGAGCGGAACGCGCACCGGGCAGGATGTGGAACTGATGAGCAACTATGTAGATGTCATCTGTCCCATGTTCTATCCCTCGCATTTTGAGCAGAACTTTCTGGAATATCCCCCTGTGGCGGAACGGCCCTACCGCATCTATTTTTACGGCTCTTACCGGAACACGGTTATCGGCAGGAACCGCATCATCGTGCGGCCTTGGGTGCAGGCTTTCTACCTGAACGTGCGCTATGACCGCGCCTTCTACAACAAGGATTACGTTCAACGGGAAATATACGGGGTTCGCGATGGCTTGAACAGGGGCTATATGTACTGGAACAATTCCGGCGGCAACTATGACGACATCAGTCCCGACATCACTGACGATGCAGAGTCCCCGTGGGCAGACCACGAAGCGAAGCTACAGAAGCGGCTTCCCGCGTTCAGCTCCGGCGATGACGGCAGGGCGCGGCAGGAAGAGCTGCAACGGGAAGAAAAGCGGGAGAGCATTGAAAAGAATGAGGCACGAAAAGCGCACCGGGCAGATATGCTTTCCATATTGGATTCACTGCTCTACAAGGTGTATGAAGATCTGCCGGCAAGTTCTTACCCGCGCTTTTTGAACATAGCGCCCATCTTGAATTTCTGGAAGAAATGACAAACACGGCTTATACGCCTGAAGAGCCCATAGCGGCCATTGCCACCGCCCTTGCTCCCGGGGCAATAGCCATGGTGCGCTGCTCGGGGCGGAACTGCATAGAGCAAGCCTGCTCCGTGTTCTCCCGCCCGAATGCCCTGCGCACAGCGGAAGGGAACAGCCTGATTCACGGCTGGATAGTGCGTCCAGAGAACGGGGAACGCATTGACGAAGTGATGCTCGGCGTCTACCGTGCTCCAAAATCCTTTACGGGAGAGGACATGGTGGAAATATGCTGTCACGGCGGGCTAGCCGTGGTGCGGGCTGTGCTCGCCGTGCTGCTCCAGAATGGCTTCCGTCAGGCGGAACGAGGGGAATTCACTTTCCGCGCCTATATCAACGGTAAGACTGACCTTACGCGGGCGGAAGCGGTAAAAGAAATCATAGAAAGCAAGACAGACTCTTCCCGTGGCAGGGCGGCAGGACGGCTCGCAGGCAATCTCTTTGCCGAAATAGACAGCGTAAAGCATCTCATCATAGATACGCTTGCCGCCATAGAGGTGGCCGTAGAGTACCCGGAAGACGAGGAAACAATAGCGGACAGCTTTGACCCCGCAAAGCTGCGGGAAGCCCGTGCGCGCTTGCAGATGCTTGCGGACTCCTGGAAAAGCGAAAAGCTCTATCAGGACGGCGCGAGGGTTGTGCTCTGCGGGAGGACCAACGCGGGCAAGTCGAGCCTTTTCAACACCCTGCTCAAAGAGGAGCGCTCCATAGTGAGCGATATTGCGGGCACCACGCGCGACTGGCTTGAAAGCTGGGTTTCCTTTGACGGCATTCCCGTGCGGCTCTTTGACACCGCGGGGCTAAGGAAGACTGAGGATGTCATTGAAGCGGCAGGCGTTGAGCGCACCCGCGATTTGACCGATGAAGCTGACCTGCTTCTCTACCTTGTTGATGCCATGGCGGGGCTTTGCGAGGAGGACAGGGAATTTCTTGAAAGCCACAGGACTGTCCCCGTCCTGCTTGTGTGGAACAAGTGCGACAGCGACAGCGCGCTTCCCCTGCCCCCTGAATACAAGGAAAGCGTAGCGGTTTCTGCCAAACGGGGACTGCATATCGCCGCGCTGACTGCCGCGGTTGCCCGCCTGCTCGGCAGGGAAGAAGGCAGCGACAGGAGCCGAACGGGGCTTGGCTCTGAGCGGCAGAAGGAAGCGCTCGTGGAGGCGCTGGAACGCCTTTGCCACGCGCTTGACACCGCAGAAAGCGGCAGCTACGGCCTCGATGCCGTCGTGCAAGATCTGGAGGATTCCCTCGGCAGTCTCGGCGAGCTCACCGGCGAAGGGACCCCAGAAGACGTGCTTTCCAGCGTCTTGTCACAGTTCTGCGTGGGAAAATAACTATACGCAGGGCATCGTGTTCATACAGTGCTTTTGCGCTCGCGCAGCGAAAGCAGGGCGAACACAAGCGCGCCGCTCGCCACGATGAGCACGCCAAGGACGGCATCACTTGCGCTCAGGTCAAAGAAAGCCTCGCCGCCGAGGACGCTTGCAATGCCGTCCACGCTCCACATCAGGGCTGCCGCCCAGAACATAAGCGTCGCGGTGAAAAGGCTTTTTGACGCTCTGCCGCTTTTCCGTCTATTTGCCCACAGCGCTGTAAAGGCAAGCGCCGTGGCTATCGTCATAATCAGGCACATTAAGCAAGCGCTCCCTGCATTGCGGACGGAGTTTCCTTGCGCTTTGCGCGCCAAGACGAAACGGCTGCCATCACGCCCCACACCGCCGTGGTCAGAAGCGCCATGCCGACGCCCACCGTTGCCATCTCCCGCAGCATCGCGGGAATTTCTTCGGGGCTCTTCATCGCCGTCAGGAAGGGAGGCACGAAGGACACTTCGCCGTGGTAGATATGCTCGATTGCGAGCAGGAAGCTGCCGCCATAAAGCATCTTTTGAAGCCAGCCAATTTTCTCCCGCGCGTTTTCAATCGTCGCCTTCCTGCTTTCGCTGATAACGCTGTCTGTGCTCCGCTTAAAAGCAACTGCCTTCACAGCCGTCACAACGACAGCTTCAACTAATGGGACCGTAAAACATGCCATGGTTTCCTCCAAAATGTGTTTTCTTCATTATATCATTATTCATTGCTTGAACGCAAATCATTTCGCAAGCGTTTCATTCATGCTGCCCGTGCGGTAGCCCTGCAAATCCATCGTGATGTACGTAAAGCCAAAGTCGCGGAAGCGCTGCGTGATGTAGTCGCGCCGGGCAAGCAGCTGTGCCTGTTCGTGCGGAAGCAGCTCAATGCGCGCAAGGTTCTCACCGTGAATGCGCACCCGAAGCTGATGGAAGCCCAAATCCAGAAGCAGCTGCTCAGCCTTGTCCACCATGCCGAGCTTTTTTTCGTTTATCTCCTCACCGTACACAAAGCGCGATGAAAGGCAGGCAAAAGACTGTTTGTTCCAGGTGGGAAGCCCCAAATCCTTGGAAAGCTGCCGAATTTCTTCCTTATATAATGCTGCATGGCGGAGCGGGCTCTTTACCCCAAGCTCGGCAACAGCCTGCAAGCCGGGGCGGTAGTCGCCGTTGTCGTCCATATTGCTTCCCTCGCACACGGCGGCAATGCCGTTTTCTTCCGCCAGCAAGAGGATTTTCTTGAAGAGCTCGCGCTTGCACAGGTAACAGCGGTTCGTCGGGTTGTGGCGGAATTCGGGAATGTCCAGCTCTTCCGACTGCACGACAAAATGGCGGATGCCCTCTCGTTCGCAGAAAGCCGCAGCTTCGTCAGCCTCCCGCTTGGGAAAGGAGCAGGACGCGGCGGTTACAGCAACAGCTTTGTCACCCAGTTCATCGTGCGCCACCTTGAGCAGGAACGTGGAATCCACGCCGCTTGAAAAGGCAACGGCGACGCTCCCCAAAAAGCGCAGATATGCTTTCAAATCGGCGAGTTTAGCTGTGAGTTTTTCGTGAGGCTCTCTGCCTGTCGTCTGTTCTGCCATTACCCCAGTATAGCGCAAAGAAATATATCTTGTCCAATAAAAGTTTTGAATAGCAGTATGCCCGAAACGCATAAAAACGCCGCCCCGGCAGCTCAGGAGGTTCCTGCCGAGGCGGCGCCAAAATATGGAAACGTATGAAGATTACTGCCAGAGCTTCAGCTTCATCTGAATGAGCTCGGAGAGGGTTTCGCCTGCCTGTTCCAAGCCCATGCTCTTGAGCGTTGCCTGCATATCCGCCCAGCCCTTGTCAAAATCCTCAGGCTTGCCGAGCACCAGCTGGGCGAGGGCAGTCTTTACATATTCATCTGCTGCCGTCACACGCTCGTTGACATCGGTGGGCAGGGTGTACTGCCAGACCTGACCATGCTTTGAGCGGCCAAGCTCCTCCGGCTTCGGGAAGAGGTCGGGCCACACTTCCGCACCGTAGGCGGCGAGCGTCTCCTTTTCCACGTCCAGATACTTTTCCTTGAGGATTTCCGTTGACATAACGGTGATGTGGTCCCCGTTGGCATCAAGTGCGGCGTTGCCCATCTGGGGGAAGGGGTGCACCCAGCGCCCCACGCCGGTCTTCTTTGAATAGTCAGGATCTGTCTTGGAGCGCTCCACCTCTTCGGCAGTGCGGGCTCGCTTGCCGTTGGCGTCAATGTAATAGTTCACATCCTTTATGCCCCAGTTCACGAGGATTTGTGCCTCTTCCGAACACATCCAGTCAAGGAACTTGAATGCGCGGACGGGATCCTTGCAGGACGTGGTGATGGCGATGCCCCAGCCGCCGGAATAGCCGTAGTCTTTAAGCGCAGGGTCTTTGTATTCGGGACCTGCGGTGACGGGAAGAAATGCAAAAGTGCGCTCAGGCATCCCCGCCGCCACGAGGGAAGAGCGGGCATCTCCATAACCCCACAGCGGGTAGGCAATTCCCAGCACGCGGCTAGAGGAGATTTTCGCCTTCCACACGTCTTCCTTCTGCGTAAAGGATTCAGGGTCAAGCAAGCCCTCGGCGTTCATTTCGTTGAGCCACTTGTAATACTTGTAGATGTCCTTGTGCAGGAACTTGTATTGCGCTTTGAGCGTCTGCTGGTCAACAATCCACTGTCCGTCATCGGGATAGCCGAGGACGTAGTTTCCGGGATTGGAAAGGTCTATGTACCACTGCCACGTGTCTATCAGCAGGGAAAGCCCTATGGTCTTCTGCCCGTTGATGGTCGGATAGCGCTTCTTGTATTCCCTGATGGCATTGGCATAGTCGTCAAGCGTGCGGATTTTGGGATAGCCAAGCTCTTTGAGCACCGCGTGCTGCAACTGCATATTGCCGTCTGGCTCAAAGACAGTGGAATGCACGCCGTAAGTGCCCACGTTGTAGATGTGGGTATCTTCCAGAGAATTGCGGAGTTTCACCAGCTGGTCGCCGTAGAGCTTTTTCAAGTTGTCGCCGTATTTCTCGATGTAGTCGTCAAGCTGAATGACCGCGCCCGCATCGATGAGCTTCGTCAGCTCGCCCTTT
This sequence comes from uncultured Treponema sp., assembly GCA_937885235.1. Lineage (GTDB taxonomy): Bacteria > Spirochaetota > Spirochaetia > Treponematales > Treponemataceae > Treponema_D. The sequence continues at coordinate 16,662 of CAKZZK010000328.1, read as the reverse complement.
GCAAAGATGAGGTCGGGGTATTCGCCGCTCGCCATCATCAGCGGAATTGCCTGTGCGTCTCCCGCAACAGGGTGGTCAACCTGCAAACTTACGCCGGTAATCTTCTGGATTTCCTGAGCAACGGGGTCCGTAAAGGGCATATCCTCCGTGGCGTCCGCAGAAAAGAACGTGAACGTCACCGGTCCGGTGGAAGATTCCGCCTGCTTTGCTTCTTTCTTGCCACAGCCCGCAAACACCAGACAGGCAGCAGCGGCGGCAGACACCGCCATTCTTGTAGTCATTTTCATAATTCCTCCAATTACTATTATTTCTTTCTATTCTTTAACAGCACCAAGCGTGATGCCGCTCACAAAGTACTTCTGCACGAACGGATAGACAATCAGAATGGGCACCGTACACACCATCGTGATTGCCATCTTTATTGCCTCAGGGCTCCGCTTTGCCAGCTTGATTGCCTCGGAGTGGATGTCGACCTGCGCCCCCGTGTTTACGCTGTCCAGCACCTTCATCAGCTCGAACTGGAGCGTGGAAAGGCTTGCCTTGTAGGAACCCGTCGTATAGATATAAGTGGAAAACCAGTCATTCCACTGCCCCACGGCGATGAAAAGCATGATGGTGGCGAGCACTGGCTTACACATAGGAAGGATGACGGTAAAGAAAATCCTCACATCATTTGCACCGTCTATGCGCGCCGCCTCGGTGAGCGCCTGCGGAATGTTCAGCATAAACGAGCGTATGAGGATGATATTGTATGCTGAAATCAAGCCGGGGATGATATAGACCCAGAAAGTGTTCATCAGGTGCAGGTTGCGTATCAACAGGTAGGTGGGGATAATGCCGCCTGAAACGTACATCGTCACCACGAGCATACGCAGGAAGAGCTTTTTGCACATAAAGTCCGAACGGCTCAGCGTGTAGGCAAACATGGCGCAGCATATCGTGCCCAGAAGGGTGCCAATGACCGTCCTCAGCACGGAGTTCCTGAACGCTACAAGCAGGTTGCTTCCGCCGGAAAACAGATCCACATAATTCTGCAGTGTGGGCACGCGGGGAAAAAACGTTATTCCTCCCTTTACCGTATCGACGGGATCGTTCAGCGATTTTGCCAGCACGTTCAAAAAGGGATAGAGCGTAATCACAATGATGAGCAGCATGACGAATGTGCCCAGCACGTGCCCTCTTTTTACTTTGACTTCCATTGTTTCTGTCCTCCCTTTTTACATGATGTTGTTGTCTGAACGCTTGGCTATCTGGTTCGCCAAAATCAGAAGCGCAATGCTGACCACGGACTTAAAGATGCCCAGCGCCGTTCCGTAGGAAAAGTTGTAGTTGCTGATGCCGTAGTCAATTATGTATTTGTCTAGCACCGATGCGACGGGGGCGACCACGGGGTTGCTCAGCAGCCACTGCTTTTCAAATCCTATGTTGATGATGTTGCCTATGTTCAGGATGAGCAAGGTGATGATGGTGCCCCTGATGCCCGGCAGCGTTACGTGCCAGATTTTCTGCCAGCCGTTGCAGCCGTCAACCACGGCGGCTTCGTAAAGCTGTCCGTCTATGCCCGCGATGGCGGCTATGTAGATGATGGCGTTCCATCCCGTTTCCTTCCATACATCCGCAAAGGTAACAATCCACCAGAAAAGCTTTGGCTGTGCCATAAAGTTGTAGGGTTCAGCAAGCAGTCCCATCTTTACGAGAAAGTCGTTTATGACGCCGGAAGGAGAAAGCGCGGAGGACACTATGTTTGCCACGATGACCCATGAAACGAAGTGCGGCAGGTAGGAAACCGTCTGCACGAACTTTTTCAGCCTGAGCCCCGACACTTCGTTCAGGAAAATCGCAAAGGCAATCGGAAAGGTAAAACCAAAGACAAGCCCCATAAGGCTCATGCCGATGGTGTTCGCCAGCACCTGCCTGAACTTGGGCGCAAGTATGGGGTCAGAGAACATCCTGATGAAATGCTTTAGTCCCACAAAGTGGGAATGAAAGAAGCCCAGATTCGGCTTGTAGTCCTGAAATGCCATTATCCAGCCCATGAGCGGGATGTAGGCAAAGATGATGAGCCATATCACGAAGGGAACAGACATCAGGAACAGATAGCGCTGGTTCCATGCTTTTCGGAGCAAGCGCTGTCTGCCGGTCAAAACGCTTTCTACTTGTTTCATACTTGCATTCTAGCACGACGGCTGCAAGAAAAAAACAGCAATAAATTTTGCACTTCCCTGTGAAAATTAGAGATTTTATGGTGGCTCAGAAGCACTGACTTTAGCTCAAAATAGCCTTAACTACGCGGCGTAGTAGCCTTTATTAGAAAACGTAGTAGCCTTTATTAGAAAACCTAGAAGCCTTTATTAGAAAACCTAGAAGCCTTTATTAGAAAACCTAGAAGCCTTTATTAGAAAACCTAGAAGCCTTTACTAGGAAACCTAGAAGCCTTGACTACGTATAAAGGACGTCCGTACCCGATTGCTTAAAAAAGCAGTAAGTTTACGGCGTATAAACTATAAAACATTAGCGATAGTGGAAGGAACAACAATATCCCGCGCATTCTGCTGATACTGCTTGGGAGAGCACTTCATAAACTGCTTGAACACCCGAGAAAAATACTGGATATTGTTGAATCCATTCTCCATAGCAATCTCCGTGATGTTTTTGTCCGTGTAAAGCATATCAAGGCATGCTTTTTCCACGCGGTACTCGTTGATGAACTCCGTGATGCTCAGCCCCACGGATTCCTTGAAGAGCCTGCTGAAATGGCTCTTTGAATAGTTTGTGGTGCTGAATACGTCTTCCGGAGTGATGTTTTCCCTGAAATGTTCCTTGATATATGCAATCGCGCTGTCTATGGCGGAGCTTGTGTGCTTGACGGTGGCGAGCATGGGCGATATTGGCTGGTACTGGCCGCTCTGTATGAGGTAGGCAAGCGTTTCCATCAGCACGGTCTTGAGCAGTATTTCCCTGCCGAAAACCTTGTCCTTTTCCATGGCTGCGGCATGCTTGATGTTTGCCACAAGCCATGCGGGAAAGGAGAGGAAGCGCTTTATGCGGATGCTTTCAAAAACCTTCCTCGCGGGGTCTCCCTCTGCTCCCAGCACTGAAATGTCGAATACAATGGCATAGTAGTGAAAAGCCTCTTCTTTCGTAACGCCGCGGATAAAATGGTCGGTTCCCGCCTCTATGAACAGCGCGCTGCCCTGCGGCAACTCCCTGTCTCCCTCCTTCATGCCGAGCGTGACCCGCCCCTCTGCCAGATAGAAAAATTCGTATTCAACATGATGGTGAAAGCGCGGCACGTAGACCGTCTGTGAGAATATCCCGATAGGAAATTCTTCGTTGCCGAAGTCAAAGTTCCCGTCTGTATTCGCCATATCCATAATTTTACTTTATAATAGAAGGAAAAGCAACGATTTTTGACTCAAAATCAGATTTTTGTGCAATTTTCATGCGTGAATAGGTGTTTCATTTTTGCAAAAAGCAGAAATAATAATATGTAATAAATAGAATTGTAATCACATTGTGGAGGACCTACATGAAAAAAGCGATGTTACTCACTACAACAGCATTTCTGGCATTGAGTCTTATTGGGTGTAACAAGGGCGAAGGGGGCGAGTCCGGCTCCAAAAAGGGAAAGCCCATGAACATCTCTATCTTTACCATTCAGCAGCGTCAGCAGCCCCCTGCCGACAACAAAATGTACAAATGGATTGAAGAAAAGTTTGGCGTTACCTTCTCGTTCGATATCCTCGTCGGCGACAAGGATCAGAAGATTGGCGTGCTTATCGCTTCAGGAGACCTTCCTGACCTTGTGGAAGTGGATTCCCCCAAGTTTCAGGAGGCGGGCTGCCTTCTGCCGCTTGAAGATTTAGTGGAAAAATATGCCCCCAACCTGCGCAAGCACTATGACAGCGCCTGGAAGCAGATGCTTGACATTGACGGCGGCCACATCTACAGCCTGCCGGGCTATGGCGTATATGATGGTCCGGACCAGGGGACCTTCTACAACCAGAACGGCTTCTGGATCCAGAAGGCTGTCCTCAAGGAATTCGGCTACCCTGAGATTAAGACGGTGGATGAATTCTTTGACTTGATTGAAAAGTATGCAAAGAAGTATCCGACTATCAACGGTATGCCCACTATTCCGTTCTCAATCATCACTGCTGACTGGGAAGCGTTTAACCTGTGGAATCCGCCGAACTTCCTTGCGGGCTATCCCAATGACGGAAACGGCCATGTAACGGAGAAAAACGGCAAGTATGTCTATGCGGACAACTTTACCGATGAGAATGCAAAGCGCTGGTTCAAGCTTGCAAACGGTTATTTTCAGAGAAACCTGATTGATCCCGCTTCGTTCACCGACAACCGCGACCAGTACTATGCGAAGGTTGCGCAGGGGCGTGTGCTCGGCATGTTCATTCAGGGCTGGCAGTTTCAGGGAGACGCAGAAAACACGCTTAAGACGAGCGGCATGTATGAAAGGACTTATGCACCGCTTCCCGTGGTCTTTGACAAGTCCGTCAAACCCCATTACCGTGACCTTACCATTCCGAACCTGCAGCGCGGCTACGGCTTTACGACGAAGTGCGGTGAAAAGAAGGCCATTGAAATCCTCAAATTTATGGACGAGATGATAAAAGAGGAGAACCAGAAGGTCCTCCAGTGGGGCTTTGAGGGTACTGACTGGCAGAAGGATGACCAGGGACGCCCCTCTCGCACGCCGGAACAGCGCAGGCAGCAGGAAGACAACAACTGGATCCTCCACAACAAGGCCCAGCTCTGGTACGAGGAAGCTCCAAAGATGGAAGGTTCTTTCTCTGACGGCTTTGCCTGCACGATGAGCAATATGCCGTGGGAATTTCAGGCGAATGCCAAGCCCGAAGATATTGAAATCTGGAATGCATACGGTGTGGCTTCCTTTGCCGCCCTCGTGGATCCGAATCCTCCCGCCAACGCAGGCTGGTACCCCATGTGGCAGATTGCTCCTGTTGACGGCTCTGAGGCTGCCATTGCCCTCACAAAGACAGAGGATATCCGCAGAAAGTATCTGCCCGCGATGATTATGGGCAAGCCCGAAGAATTCGAGACCAGCTGGCAGACCTACGTCAAGGAGATGAAGGCTGCCGGACTGGACAAGTATGTTGAGTTCATGCAGCAGGGACTTGACCACCGCGTAGAGAAATTCGGCGGTATGCCTAAATAAGCAGAGAACTTCGTAAGGGGGAAAAGGGAGGAAACGGCGATGGCTTCCTCCCTTTCCTGTACGAAAAAGAGGGTAAAAATGGCAAAAAACGTAACTTTGGCTCCTCCAAAAAAAGATTTTTGGAAGCTTCTTTTCAAGCAGAGGCAGCTGCTTTTGATGTCCCTGCCTTTTGTATTATACATCATCCTGTTCAAGTTTATTCCGCTCTGGGGCTGGAACATGGCTTTTCAGAATTACAAGCCGAACCTTCCCTTCTCCCGGCAGCAGTGGGTGGGCTTTTCAAAGTTTGTGTTCCTGTTCAAGGACCGGGAATTCCTTTTGTCTCTGCGGAACACGGTCTGCATGAGCCTTATCAGCACGGCTCTGGGCTTTATTTCCGCCATCATCATTGCGGTTTTCCTGAATGAAGTCACCTGCATGGGGATAAAGCGCTTTACGCAGACGGTGTCTTACCTGCCGCACTTCCTGTCATGGATAATCGTAACGGGGCTTGTCGCCAATGTCCTTTCCGTGGAGGACGGCACGCTCAACAATCTGCTGATGTCCCTGCACCTCATAAAGCAGCCTGTTGCCTGGCTTTCCAATCCGAAATATTTCTGGCACATCATAGGCTGGACCTATGTATGGAAGGAAGTGGGCTGGAATACCATTGTCTATCTGGGCGCGATGACGGCTATAGACCCCTACCTCTATGAGGCTGCCGAGATAGACGGTTGCGGACGGCTGAGGAAAATCTTCCATATTACTCTGCCGGGAATTAAACCGACCATCATCATCATGATGATAATGAGCGCGGGGCACATCCTCGATGCGAACTTTGAGATGCCGTTCTTCCTGCGCAACGGTATGATTGAAGATGCGGCTTCCACCATAGACATCTATGTGCTGAAATACGGCTTCAAGCAGTTTGACTTTTCGCTGGCTACTGCCGCCGGAATCTTTAAAAACGTAGTAAATATCTTCCTGCTCTTTGTGGCTAATTCATTCGCAAAGCGGGCGGGAGAAGAGAGGTTAATGTAATGAGCAGACACCTGTCAGCAAGGCTTAGGCACAACAGTGCCGGAGATAAAATATTCGATTTCATCATCTTCTGCGTGCTCAGCATACTTGTCATTGTGACGGTATACCCGTTCTGGAATACAATCGCCATATCGCTGAACGATGGCCTTGATTCCATCAAGGGGGGAATAAAGCTCTTTCCGCGTAAGTTCACGCTCCAGAATTACAAGGTGCTGTTCATAGATGACAGGCTTTTCAAGGCGTTTCTGATTTCCGTGTCGCGGACTATCATTCAGACAGCTTTGAGCGTGTTCTGCACCTGTATGCTCGCTTATGCTTTGAGCCGCAAGGAATTTGTCGCCAAGAAGATGCTCACCGCCGTCCTGGTCCTTTCCATGTATGTAAGCGCGGGTCTGATACCGGGCTATATGCTGATCAAGAGGCTCGGCATGCTCAACAGCTACGCCGTCTACATCATTCCGAACTTGGTGGATGTGTTCAACTTTATCCTTGTACGCACGTACATCAACGGGCTGCCGGACAGCTTTGTGGAGTCTGCGCGCATTGACGGGGCAGGGGAATTCAGGACGTTCATAAGCATCATCATGCCGCTCATCGTGCCTTCCGTTGCCATGATATGCCTCTTTGTTGCTGTGGGCGCGTGGAACAGCTGGTTTGATACCTACCTGTACTGCTCAGGCAAGGTGAACCTTCATTCTTTGCAGTACAAGCTTATGGAATTCCTGCAGTCAAGCCAGAACCAGAGTGCGTCGGCTGCGGATGCAAACTCTATGGCTGTCGCCGCTGCTTCCGGCGCAGGCGGCACTATGGTGACCCCCATCAGCATCCGCGCTTCCATTACCATCATTGCGACGCTTCCCATTCTGGTGGTCTATCCTTTCCTGCAGAAGTATTTCATTGTGGGTATGACGATTGGCGGCGTGAAAGAATAGCGAAAATGATACGGCAGACAAAAGTAGAAGAGGGCTTTGTGCGGGGGCTTCCCGCCGCTGACCCCCGTATTACGGTGTTCAAGGGCATTCCCTTTGCGAAGCCTCCGGTGGGGGAGCTTCGCTTTGCTCCGCCTGAGCGGGCTGAAAAATGGGACGGCGTGAGGGACTGCTATGCCTTTTCCCCTGCGCCTGTTCAGCCGCCTGCGGTGGAAGTTCCTGCCAGGGATGACCTTTACGGAAAGGAGTGGGCGGTGGATCCCGATCTTCCTATAGGGGAGGACTGCCTTTACCTTAATGTGTGGACTCCAGCTAAGCGTGCTGACGAAAGGCTTCCCGTCTATTTCTGGATTTACGGCGGCGGCTGGCAGGTGGGCAACACGGCGGAGATGGAATTTGACGGTGAGCGCATTGCACGGCGCGGCATTGTGGTGGTGACGGTGAACTACCGCGTGAACCTCTTTGGCTTTAGCTGCCACAGAGACATAAGCGCCGCCTATCCTGCGGCTCCTGCGAATTTTGGTTTGCTGGATCAGCAGGCCGCTCTGCGCTGGGTGAGCCGCAACATAGCCGCTTTTGGCGGGGATGCGGACAACATTACCATAGGCGGGCAGTCTGCGGGCGGGGGCAGTGTTGCCTTCCACATTGAAAACCCTGGGAGCAGGCGCTATTTCAAGCGCGCTGTCATAGAGAGCGGTGTCTTTGTCAATCCATTCAGGGTAGTCTTTCCTCTTGCCACGGTCAGCGAGGCGGAGGCGAAGGGTGAGGAATTCTTTGCCTTTTGCGGGGTAAGTTCGCTTGAAGAAGCGCGGAAGCTTCCCGCTCGGGTCTTGCAGCAAAAGTGGTATGAGTGGGGCGGTTTTGCGCGTTCGTCGCAGACTTGGGCTCCTGTCTTGGATGGCAGCTTTGTGCGGGGTGATATAATCGACCTCGTTGGAAAGGGCGATGTTTCTCTGCCGCCGCTCTTCATCGGTTATACCGGCGATGAATTCAGGGAGGGAGGCATAAATACGGTGGAGCTCGGCATCAGGGAACTGCTTGCGGCGGACTGGGGGCAGGGCGGTGGAGCTCGGCATTACGTCTACCGTTTTGATGTTCCCATTCCCGGTTGGGATAATCCCGGTACCTTCCATTCTGTGGACCTGTGGTTTTTCTTTGAGACGCTTGCAAAATGCTGGCGGCCCTTTACGGGTGTACATTACGATATGGCGCGAAAGATGTGCACATATCTGTGCAATTTCATAAAGACGGGAAATCCCAACGACGGAGGAGGTAGCACTGCCGGTGTCTGCTATCCGCCCGTACAGTGGGAGGCGCTGCCGGAGTGGCGTCCGTTTGCTTTCGACAAGCCTGAGTGCATGGTGTTTTCAACGGACTGCACGCTGCAAAGCTTTGCGGCGGCGGGCGAGATGAAAAAATACATAAGCACAAGTCTGTAGTTTTGTAAATATTGGTCTGCTCCTACGGTATGTGTAGGAGCTTTTTTGAATGTCCGTATTAAACGATTAACATATATTAACTGTTATATTTCTATACGACATTGATAGTTATCTCTAATACCTCTACAAAAATCTCTAAAAAAGTAAATAAAAAGGCCTGTAGGGGGTGTTTTTGTAAAAAAATATAAAAAATTTGTATTAAACGGTTGACATATTGCGAAACATACTTTATGCTATAGACATAGCACAGAGAATAAGAAGTGCACCAACTCACAGGAGGAAATAAATGAAAAAGAGCGTTATAACAACGGCATTATGCACGCTTGCAATGGGCAGCCTGATTCTGGCTGGATGCGGTAAGAAGGAGACCGGTACAGCACAGCAGCAGAGCAGCGGCGGTAGCGGCAGCACGACGACTTCTAAGTCCGCTGTTACCATCACCTTCCTTAACAGCAAGGGTGAAATTCAGGAAGCTCTGGAGGATATTGCGGCTGAATATACAAAGCAGTCTGGTGTAAAGCTTGAGATTGTCGCTTGCGGTGCGGGTGAAGTTCCCTACACAAAGATAACGACCATGTATAACTCTGGTACACCGCCAACGCTGGCTATGCTTGATACGACGGACGTTGTTGCCCTCGCAAAAGAGTACGCCCTTGACCTTTCAAACGAAAGGTGGACCAAAGAAACCACCCAGCTGACCAAGATTGACGGAACGCTGTACAGCTTCCCCTTCTGTATTGAGGGACGCGGCATTATCTACAATAAGACTGCCATTGAAAAGAAACTTGGCAGGACTTTCGATCCGAATTCCATAAACAGCTACAGTGCATTCGAATCAATCCTTCAGGAGCTTTCTTCCAAGGGAATGAAGTATCCGGTTGTCCTTTCAAAGGAAGACTGGTCCCTCGGCGCTCACCAGCTTGGCTTTATCTATGATACGTATGATGGAACGAGCGATGGTTCTGCAAAAATCATCAATGATCTTGAGAATGGTATGGATCCGAAGAACTACAAGCGCTACACCCAGTTCCTCGACACCCTCGACCTGCTCGTAAAATACAACATTGCACATGCAGATCCGCTCGGAGCTGACTATGACGAAGGCGCTCTGCAGCTTGCTACCGGAGAGGCTGCATTCTGGGCAAACGGCTGCTGGGCATGGCCCAACATCAAGGAAGGCGGCGCGAGCGCAACTGATGAGTTCGGCTTCATTCCCTTCGTGCTCGGCAACGATACCGCTGATTTTGCAAACAATGGCATTCAGGCTTCTGCTACAAAGCAGGTTATCATCGACAAGAAGTATGCTACCGCAGAGCAGCAGCAGGCTGCAAAGGATTTCCTGAACTGGCTCGTCTATGACACGAACGGACAGAAGTCAATCGTACAGACCTGTGCCCTTATCCCCGCCTGCACGAACAACCAGTTCAGGCCCGGCGACCCGCTTGGTGCTGATATCGTGACGAGGATGGCTGCAAACAAGACATTCAGCTCAAGCTTCATTGCTCCTTCCGACCACTGGAGCGTGATGGGTGCTCACCTGCAGAAGTACATCTCCGGCAACTCAAGCCGCGAAGAGCTTACTGAGAACCTTTCAAAGTACTGGAAATCACAGAAATAAATCAGGCAATCTGGAAATCTAAGGCTGTCCGTGCGGGGCTTCTCCCCGTGCGGATGCCTTTAGCCATTCTTTTCTTGTTCAGGAGATATAAATGAATAAAGAACGAAGAGAAGACATCATCTGTGCTGTGATGTTTGCTGTACCGGCACTCATTGTGTTTGCATTGGTCGTCATAGTGCCGTTCCTGTATGGCTTTTATCTGACGCTTACCGACTGGAATGGTGTGGGCGTCCATAAGTCAATCGTGGGGCTTTCAAATTACATTGCGACTTTCAAAGATGTGCAGTTCTGGCAGTCCATGGGGCTTACCCTGCGCTATGTCGCCTGCGCTGTAATCTTGGTGAACGTCATAGCGTTCATGCTCGCCTACCTGCTGACCTCTGGCATGAAGGGGCAGAACTTTTTCCGCACGGGATTCTTTACCCCGAACCTCATCGGCGGTGTTGTTCTCGGCTTCATTTGGCAGTTCATTTTCTCCCGTGTGCTCGTGTCTTTGGGAAAGAAAGCCGGTATTGCAGGGCTGATGATGTCATGGCTTTCCGATCCCAACAAGGCGTTCTGGGCATTGGTCATTGTGACCGTGTGGCAGCTTTCCGGCTATATGATGCTCATCTATATCGCAGGTTTTACCGGACTCAGCAACGATGTTCTTGAAGCCGCAAGCATTGACGGAGCGACTGGCTTCAAGCGTATGTGGCACGTCATCATGCCGCTTATGGTGCCGTCTATCGTCATCTGCCTCTTTATGACGTTGAGCCGTTCGTTCATGGTTTATGATATAAACCTTACCCTTACCGGCGGTGAACCTTATGGTACAACGAGACTCGTTGCCATGCACGTGTATGAAAAAGCCTTTACCTCCCGTAACTACGGCGTAGGTCAGGCAGAAGCTTTGTTCCTGTTCATCATCGTTGCGGTTATCAGCGGCATTCAGGTATCGCTCGGCAGAAAGAAGGAGGTTGCAGCATGAGCAATAATACTACAAAGCAAATGAAGGTTGGCGGCAACAAGAAGGTCGCCCTCGATACCATCTGTTTCATCGTCATTCTCATCCTCTTTGTCCTGTTTATGTTCCCGTTCTTGATGGTTCTGCTTAACTCTTTCAAGACTAAGGTGAACATCATCAAAGACCCGTTCAGCTTTAACTTTGAGGGCGGCTTGGCAGTAGGCAACTATGTGCGCGCTTTCTCAAAGATGAGCTATATCCGCAGCTTCTGCAACTCTTTCTTGGTCACGGGCTTTTCAACGCTTTGCGTGGTCATACTTTCCAGTATGCTTGCTTATTACCTTGTGCGCCATGTGAACAAGTTCAGCATCGCTGCTTCCATTATCATCGTGGCTTCTATGATAATCCCCTTCCAGGCGCTCATGATTCCGCTCGTATCCATCTACGGCGCGACTCTGAATGTGCTGAACCATCGCCCCACGCTTATCTTTATGCACACGGGCTTCTCCATCGCACTGAGTACCTTTATCTATCAGGGCTTTATCAAGGCAAACGTGCCGGTGGCTCTGGAAGAGGCTGCAACCATAGACGGCTGCGGACGCTACCGCACTTTCTTTGAGATTGTGTTCCCCATCCTTAAGCCTGTCACCTTTACCATCGTCATCCTGAACGTCCTCCAGTTCTGGAATGACTACCTTCTTCCGAGCCTTGTGCTTGCAAAGAAGGAAATCCTGACACTGCCGCTGACCACCTACGTCTTCTACGGCACGTATTCAGCTGAGTACGGCGTCATCATGGCCGCGCTCATCCTTACCGTGTTCCCCATCCTCGTCTTGTATCTCGCTTTGCAGAAGCAGATCATCGCGGGCGTTATCTCCGGAGCGGTAAAGTAATGAAGGAAATAATATCCGGTTCTGGCACATACTTGCTTGTTCCAGTCTGGTGCGGACAAAAAGAAGTTGATGCCATCATCAGTATTGATGCCGCTGACAGCTATTTTTTACGGCTCACGCTTATGCCTGAGCAGTCCGCCCGTCCGGATTATTATGCGGGCATTTTGGTCTCGCAAGGGGAGCACACAGCCTCCGTGCAGACTGAGGAGGCTGTGCCTGCCGGATATTTTTCCTTTTTTTCTTTTTCAGAGAGCATACCGAAATGCGAGGCAAAGACAGGCAGTCGCCCCCGCATTCATTTTACAGCAAACGCGGGTTGGATAAATGACCCGAACGGTATGGTGTTCCACAACGGAACATACCACCTCTATTTTCAGTGCAATCCTTTCAACAATCAGTGGCAGAATATGAGCTGGGGGCACGCCGTGAGTACGGACTTGCTCCACTGGCAGCAGCAGGATACGGTGCTGTATCCCGATGAAACTGCCTCCATATACTCTGGCAGCGGCATTGAAAACAAGCGCGGGGAGCTGTCCCTGCCGAAAGATGCACTGCTTTTCTTCTATACGTATGCCACAAAAAATAAAGACGGTGAAACAAAGCGGCGCTTTACCCAAAAGCTTGCCTACAGTACTGACGGCGGCAAGACGCTTGTCAAGAAGCAGGGCACATTCATCGATACCATCTGCGCGGAAAACAGGGATCCGAAGGTGTTCTATCATGAGGCTTCTTCGGCATATATCTGCCTTCTTTGGCTTGAGGGCAACACTTACGCCATACTGCGGAGCAAGGATTTGACTTCGTGGGAGGAAACGCAGCGGGTGACGTTTGCCCCCGCGTGGGAATGCCCGGATCTGTTTGTGCTGCCCTGTCCTGCCACGGGAGAAAAAAAGTGGGTTTTCTGGTCGGCGGATGGCTATTATCTTCTGGGCTCCTTTGACGGTAGGACTTTCCATGCGGAGCAGGAGATGAAGCATGCGTATGCAACAAATCTCCCCTATGCCGCGCAGACTTTCTCTGGTACAGGGAAAGACACCATCTCCATTGCATGGCTTCGCACGAAAGATGAAGGCATGCCTTACCGCGGCGCTATGTCCCTGCCGCGGCTCTTTTCCCTTATCAAGAAGAACGATGGATATTGCATTGCCCACAATCCGGTACCCCAATATGAAAAGGTGAAGCGGCTTGTAGAGACCTATACTTCTCCCTGCAGCATACCGCTCCCTGATTTTCCGGTGGAGCTTGAACTCCTCTTTGATGAGGCTTGTGACGGCTCTTTTAAATTGGGAGCGGAGAAACTGCCCTTTAATGTGACGGGAGAGCGCTGTCTGCACATTGTCCTTGACGGCACCATCATGGAAGTGACGACAGGGGACCATACTGCCATTGCGTACATAGAATGCGCACCCGCCCCCAGAAAAATCACCTTGTCCTGCGCTCAGGACTATGCGGTGAATGTGTATTCTGTAGATTCTGTTGGGGGCTGATATGGTTACGATAAAGGATGTCTCCAAGGAAGCAGGCATTGCCGTCGGGACTGTTTCGCGGGTCCTCAACAACAGGGGCTATATCAGTGAGGCTACAAGGCAGAAGGTTGCCCATGCCATGCAGAAACTCAACTATCAGCCCAATGAGATGGCGCGTTCACTGTCCAGACAGAAGAGCACGATAATCGGGCTTGTGATTCCCCAGATAGAAAATCCTTACTTTGCAAGCCTCACGAAGTATATTGAGCGCTCTGCCTCCGCCTATGGCTACCAGATATTGCTCTTTCTCTCTGACGGCAAAATTCAGAATGAGGAGAAGGTCATTGAGCAGTGCAAGAAGGACCGCGTGGCGGGCATTATCCTGTGCAGCGGGCTTTTCCCTGTGTCGCCTTTGAAAGACCTTGGCTGCCCCCTCATCACGATAGAGCGGGCGCTTGATACGGGGACTTCCGCCATTCTGTGCGACAACTATGAGGGCGGCGCAATGGCAACGCAGTACCTCATAGACAGGGGCTGCAAATATCTTTTGCACCTGAGCGGTGTTGTCGGGAACAAAATGCCTGCCGACCGCCGTGCGCTTGGCTTTATCGACACCTGCAAGAAAAATGGCGTTATCCATATAGAAGCACCTTTTTCAGAGGAGCTCTATGAAAAGATGGAGTACATAGAGTTTCTGGAAGAGATCTTCGCCCTGCATTCAGAAATAGACGGCGTATTTACGAGCAACGACATCATAGCGACGCAGGTCTTGCAGTTGTGTGCGCGTTCGCACATCGCAGTGCCGGAGCAGCTCAAGATTGTCGGCTTTGATGATATTCCTCTTGCGAGCTGGACGGTGCCCATGCTGACCACCATAAAGCAGCCTATTCCCGAGATGGCTGAGATGGCGGTGCGGACGCTCATCGATGCACACGACGGAAAGACGGTGCCAAAAGAGATTCGCATGGCGGTAAAGCTCATAGAGCGGGAATCCGCATAGGGGAATTCCCGCCCCAGCTTCCTAGCCTAGTTCAAATTCAAACTCATCGTTGTCCAAGTCTGCCTTTGCGCGGGCAATCTCTTCATCGGAAAGCGTGTTCTTTCGCCTGATTTCTGCTTTTACCGACCTGTTTGTCTTGAGGTCAAGGCCTGAGACCTGTATGATGCCGTTTTCATCGACATCGAAAGACACTTTTACCTTGTCGCCTTTCAGATGGCTGCCTTCCAGGGGGAGGACGGCGTTTCCAAGCTCCATGCAGTAGTTCGGGTCTTCTTTTTCGCCCTCCAGCACGGTGAGGATGACTTCGCTCATATTATCCCTGCTGAGCGGGAAGTCCCTCACATAGGAGCAGGGGTAGGGCTGGTTTTGTTTCAGCATCTTGTAGGCAAAGCTTTCTCCCTTGTGCAGGAGCTTCAGGCAGATTGAAGCTGGAAGGACGCTTGTCGCGGACTCTATAACTGTGGAAACCCGCTGGCTTGTGCCCGTGAGTGCTTCTATCTTTGCTATTTCATCTGCTGCTTCTGAATCGTACTTGAAAGTTTCAGCGTGGGTTTTCACAACTGTCTGTCGCCCCTCTTTTGCGCAGATTTTTGAATAGGCGCGGATTGAGGCTCCTTCCGACACGCAGGTCTTGGGGTTTATGATGCCGAACTGCACGTCTTTTCCGCTCCATCGCCGCAGGGCATCCTGTATGAAGATGCAGTTGCTCATGCTCCCCACCATGAGGATTGTGTCAATGTCGTACCATGTCATACCGTTTTCACTGAGCAGGTTCTGGCAGTAGCTGCGGCATTGTTCTGTCAGCTGCTCCGTAATCTCCGCGTACTTTTCCCTCGTGATGACTTCATCGAGCCTTGCCCCGCCGTATTCCATGCTGATTGTCGTTTCCGTGATGTCAGGCTTGGAGAGCTCTTTCTTTGCCTTTTCCACGTCAAGTGTCAGCTTGCCGTAGGTGGTGTCTTTTTCGGGACCTTCTTCAAAGGCAAGGTCAATATGGTATTTCCTGTTGAACCTGTCGAGCATATAGTCGAGCATATAGTAGTCCCAGTCTGCTCCGCCCAGCTTTGAGTCTCCCCCGCAGCATTTTACGTCAATCCTTTTTCCCGCCGCTCCCGTAGAGACATCCACTATGGTGATGTCAAAGGTTCCGCCGCCCAAGTCAAAGACGAATATCCTTTCGTTTTCCCTGTTTGACAGCGTGCCGTAGTTCAGGCATGCCGCTGTCGGTTCGGGAATGACTTCGAGGATATCGAGGCCTGCCAGTTCACCCGCCAGCCTTGTCGCCTCTTTTTCGTTTTGCCCGAAATATGCCGGACAGGTGATGACCGCCTGCCTGATTTCGCAGTTGAGGACAGCCTGCGCATCCTGCTTTAATTGGTTCAGTATCTTTGAAGAGATTTCCTCTGGCGAAAAGGTCCTGCCCCAGAAGATGTATGGATTGTACTTCCTGTCCATCTTGGAAAAGCGGACTTCTTCTTTTGTCTTTCCCATTTCCCTTTTGACAAGGGTCACCAGATTGTTCGGGTCGGTGGAAGCTTTTTCTTTTGCGCGTTTTCCAATGATGTAATTGTTCGGAATCGGTGTAAAGTAGACGGCAGACGGCGTTATGTATTCGTTGTCCCTGTTTTTTACTACTGTCGTATTTCCGTTTTCATCAATAGCAGTGACGCTGCAGTTTGTGGTTCCCAGATCTATTCCCAATAAAATGCTCATTTTCTGTTCTGTCCTTTTCCGTGTTTCAGATGGGCAGGTGTGACTGGAGCCACACCTGCTCTTTTTTATGTGCTTTGTTTTTGTATAAACCTTACAATCATGTCAATCTGGCGATCTTTTAAGGGGCTTAACGGGCAGCCTATTTCCTTTGCATAATCGTGCAGGGGCTTCTCGTCGAGGCTTTGCAGCAGATCCCCTATCTCTATCGCCTTTGACAGCTTCCGCACTTCGCCGTCGGAGAGCGTTTCCTTCTGCTCGTTGAACTTGCCCTTGTACCACGCTGTCCGCACCCACGGCTCGCAGAAGTCAAGCAGCACTGAGCGGACATGCTTGTCTTTGAGCGTCATCTCCTGCTCCGTCGGGTAGGCGGCAGGACTGGCGGCGACGCTTGGCGCAGGTCTTTGTGCTGCCTGCACGCTTGTCGCTCCCGCTGGCTGGCGG
>CAKZZK010000327.1 GCA_937885235.1 uncultured Treponema sp. | reverse complement strand
TCTTAAATTTTAAATACTATACATTTTAAAGGTACTTTAAATGCGGAGGCCCTGGAATTCCCGCCTTTGTGCATTGACTAAATGTATATTTTACAATATGATAATTGCCTATGCTATGCTGAGGGGCAATATCTTTACGATACTCCTTGGCGGCAAAAATGATTACGGAGGAAAAACAAGTGGTTAAAATCAGACTGAAGCGCTTTGGAACAAAGAAGCGCCCTGATTATCGCATTGTAATTCAGGATGCCCGCAAGCCCCGCGATGGTGCTACGATTGAAGAGATCGGTCATTATCATCCGATTGCGGTGGAAGAAGGGCAGGTGTTCTTCGACGAGGAACGCGCAAAGTACTGGCTCAGCGTGGGGGCTCAGCCGACAGACATTGTTAGGCGTCTTTTCAACAAGAAAGGCTTGACAGTAACTGGACAGAAAATCACCAAATAGCGTACAGGGAGCCGGGAATGGAAACAGACCTGATTGAATATATTGCAAAATCATTGGTCGATGATCCCAGTGCAGTCTCTGTAACGGAAACCGAAGGTGAGCGCGGCTCTGTTTTGCAGCTGCACGTAGCCCAGGGTGATATTGGCAAGGTTATTGGCAAATACGGACGTATAGCAAAAGCTCTGCGCACTGTGCTGAGCGCGTATGCCAGCAAGGACGGCAAACGCTACAGTCTTGAAATTATAGACTGATGACAGAGCAGTTTGTGGTGGGGATTGTCCGCGGGACTCATGGACTGACGGGCGAATTCAAAGTAGAGAGTACTTCGGGCGAGTATGCGCATTTTGCGGATATGGAAGAAGTGACTTTGACAGACGGCACGGTATCTAAGCTTTTCTCTGTGGAATACACGCAGGAGGCGACCGGGACGCTGTATATGAAATTAGTGGGAATAAGCACGCCTGAAGCGGCTGCAGGATACAACAGGTGGCAGATCGTCGTTCCCCGCAAATATGCTCATCAGCTGCAGGAAGGTGAGTGGTACATCGAAGACCTGAAAGGGTGCTCCGTATGGTACGAAAATGAAGTGGTGGGAAAAGTCACAGACGTAATGGAAGGCGGAGCAGGCTATCTCGTTGAGATTTTGCTCTCCGAGGGCTGTACGATTCTTGCTGATGATGTCAAGTTTACAAAGCGCGGACAAATCCGCAGCGTGTATGTGCCTCTGGACAAGAGGTTCTTGCAGGATATAGACGTCGAAGCAAAGAAGATGCGGCTGATGCACCTCTGGATTCTGGAGTAATTCCATGAAATTTACCGTGCTGACCTTGTTTCCCGAGATACCGCGTGCTTTCTTTGAAAGTTCGATCATGGCAAAGGCGGTTGAACGGGGAATTATTGCCTACGATTTGGTGAATATCAGGGATTTTGCCTTTGATAGACACAAGACTTGTGATGACGCCCCCTATGGCGGAGGTGCAGGGCAGCTTTTAATGCCCGAACCTTTGGGACGTGCGCTGGACAGCGTGGAGGCCTTCAAAAAGACCAAGCGGGTCATTTATGTGACGCCGGGCGGCAGGCCGTTCAGCCAGCAGAAGGCGCGCGAACTGAGCGCGGAAGACGAGCTCATCCTTATCTGCGGCAGGTACGAAGGTATCGACCAGCGGATAATAGATTTTTATGTTGACGATGAAATCTCCATCGGGGATTACGTTATGTCAAGCGGCGAGGTGGCAGCGACGGTCATCATCGACGCGGTGTATCGCCTCATCGAGGGCGTTATCACCAAGGAATCTTTGGATGAGGAAAGTTTTTCGGGCGGACTTCTGGAATATCCCCAGTATACGAGGCCAAGCGTGTATCGGGGCATGGCGGTGCCGGATGTGCTTACAAACGGCAACCACGAAGAAATCCGGAAGTGGCGGCTTCAAAGGAGCCTGCAGAAGACCCTGATGAACAGACCGGACCTGATTCAGCGGGCAAGGCTTGCGGGTACTCTGGATGAGGAAGCTGAAAAAATGATCGAAGAACTTGCGGCTCATGTGTCTTACAGGCATAACCGCAAACAGAGCAGGATGTTGCGTGCCGTGCAGGAAAGGTTGAAACGCCGCCATATGCAGGATGCCGAAACAGAATGCCGTGAAGAGGAGAATTAGAATGGACATTATCAAGACCATTGAAGAAAGACAGAAAAAGCCTGATGCCGAAAATTTCAGGGTCGGCGATACAGTGAAAGTGCACTTTGAGATTGTTGAAGGCAAGACAAAGCGTATCCAGATATTTGAGGGCTTGGTTATCTGCATAAAGAATTCGGGTATCCGCAAGACTTTCACCGTGCGCAAGGAAAGCTATGGCGTCGGTGTAGAGCGTGTGTTCCCGGTGAATAGCCCCCGCGTTGTGCGTGTTGAAGTTGTCCGCGCAGGCAAGGTACGCCGCGCTAAGCTGTACTACATCCGTGACAAGGTGGGCAAGGCTGCCAAGATTAAGGAGCTTATTACGCCAAAGGCAAAAGCCCGCGTGGCTGCTGCTAATGCCGCAGCGAAGGCTGCCGCAGCAAAGGCTGAGGAGGCTTTGAAGGCAGAAATCAAGGCAGAAACCGCAGCCGAAGCCGCCGCAAACAAAGCAAGCAAGGGAAAAAAGAAATAGCAATACAAGCGCATAAATGTGTTGCGCATTTATGCGCTTGTTATGCCCCCGCAAGAGAAAAATGCTTGCGGGGGCGTTTTATTTGTGCTAAGATATATGTATGGCTGAAGTGAAACATCTGATGAAGCTTGACTGTTCGGCAATACAGGAGGGCGTTGTCTTTTCAGCACCCGTTTACTTTGACGATGGCAAAAATATGTTCCTCGCTGCGGGAGCTCCGGCAAAGCAGTACCATCTGGATGCCCTTAGCCGGTGGAAGATCCCTTATCTGCTGACTGGCGGTACAAAGCTTGATCCCTCTGTGCTGCGTTCCTGTGATGCACGGGCAGACAGCTAGGCCTTCAACCCATGAAAAGGGTATTCAGGGCGAGGAAAGGGCCGCTGGCTACCTTCAGCAGCACGGCTACACGATACTGGAGCGCAATTTCCGTATGCGGGGCGGAGAGATAGACATCATCGCGCTGGAGGGAGAAAGCCTTGTCTTTGTTGAGGTGAAATCCCTGCCCCACGGCGATATAGATATGCTTGCGGCGGAACTCGGTCCGAGAAAGCAGCAAAAGATAATCAAAACAGCTAAATATTATCTTCAAAAACATCGACAATATAATTACCAGTACATACGGTTTGATGTTCTAGCTTTGGATGTCACGGGACTTGAACCAGTACACCATATCGTTAATGCGTTTTCGGAGTAGTAGAAATGCCGATTAGAAAAAATCTTGATTCTAATGCTTCAGTCCCGCCCCGCATCAAGGAGTTGCAGAAGAAGATTGCTGATGAGAGTTACATCATGAATGCCGTTGACAGGATTGCAACCGTGGTGAGCCGCCAACTTATAGAGCGGCAGTCTTTCCCGTGCAGACATACGGAGATGATTATTCAATGACTTTTTGTGGAAATGCCTAGAAAAATAATTATTATTCGCTTATACTGTACGCTATGAACAGAGAAAGACGCTCCCGCAAACGGAGCAGTACGACGAACGGCGCATGGAAAGCCTCTTCGGGAAACGAGCATTCCGGCAGGACTGAGCGCAACGGAAGGCGGGGAGGGGGGAAGTCCTCTGCCCGCCAGCTTTCGCGCAGCCCCCATGCGGTGACGCAGGAGCAAATTCGCGCGGATGAGGAAGCAATACTCGCTTTCAAGAGCGAAAACAAGCCCATCTGTGAGCGTTGTGGTCTGCCCATAGCGGATCTGGCGACAGCGCTGGAAGACCGCAGGAGCGGCAAGGCCGTGCATTTTGACTGTACCGTTGCCCAGATTGCTGAAAAAGAGACCGTTGCGGAAGGCGAAAGGATAATCTATATCGGCCAGGGGCGTTTTGGTATCCTGCATTTTGCCAATCCCCATGATATGAGGCATTTCACCATCAAAAAAATCATCGAATGGGAAGACAAGGATAAGCGCTCTGTCTGGCGAGACCAGATGGCTAGCCTTTATAGCCGTGTAAAGTAGTTGCACAAACTCGGAAAAAGCTATATGATAGGACTATGGCTATCCTATTTTGCGATAGCCTGTGTCATATTTTCCCTTGCCGGGCTGGTGGAATTGGTAGACACAAGGGACTTAAAATCCCTCGGCTGGAAACGGCTGTGCCGGTTCGATTCCGGTGCCCGGCAAAAGAAATGCCAAGCATTGCTTGGCATTTCTTTTTGTATTGCAAGAACGCCGAAATGGGATTAGCCCAACGAATGCACCATGATCACTCCTTAGCGATGGGCGTGGGTAAAATAATATTATAATGGAAACAATCACGGAGCCAGTTTCAAAAGTATTAGCGGTCTCGGCTAAAAAAAAGCTTCCCAATG
>CAKZZK010000326.1 GCA_937885235.1 uncultured Treponema sp. | reverse complement strand
GGCGAATTACCTCGGCGGAGGCAGCCTTGCCGGATGCATCTATGAGGCAAGCTGGAGCCGCGAGAAGACCTATTTCCATCTCTCCGACCCTGCCTACGAAGACTACAGCTTTGGTCCCGAGCAGGGCTACGACTGGGGGTCAAGCCTTAATTCAAGCGACGGTATGCTGAATGACGAAGGGCGGGCGAGCGTGACGCAGAAGACGGGCGGTGAAAAGATACTCGGTGCCCCCTACCGCTACCGCGTGCAGGCAGGCGTTACCGACAGCGGCAATCAGCGCATCTCTGCAAGCACGGCGGCGACAGTGCATCCCGCAAAGTATTACATAGGCGTGCGCCGCACGGGCAACGGCGGTTTCCCCAAAAAGGGAGACAAGGTGACGTTTGACTATGTGTGTGTCACCCCTGACGGAACTGCCCCCCTTGCATCTGACCTGCCTTCTCAGAAAAAGATGAAGGTGGAGCTGTTGCGTGAGGACTGGAAGCAGGTGCAGCAGGTTTCCTGGAACGGCCAGATAAACACTCGCTACGAACGCGAAATGGTGAGCGAGCACGAGGAAGAGATTGCGCTTTCCGGTTTGGCGACGGCGAAGCAGTTTTCAGTGCAGCCCCCGCAGGGCGGCTCTTACCTTGTGCGTGTGTCCAGCACGGACAGCCGCGGGCGCGAGGTGATTACGGAAGCGCATTTCTATGTGACCAGTTCCGACTGGTACTGGTACAACCGCAACAGCGACAGCGAAATCACCATGACCCCGAACAAGGCAGAATATCAGGTGGGCGATACCGCGCAGATCCTCATGCAGAGCCAGCTGCCCAAGGGAACATACTTGCTCACCGTGGAGCGTGAGGGACTGCTCTCTCAAGAAATCCGTAACATAGATGCGCCTACTTCGGTGATTGAAGTTCCCATCAAGGAGAACTATATCCCCGTCATGTATGTGACGCTCTCGTCATATTCGGTGCGCACCGGTGCCCCCCAGAACGATTTCAACACCCCAGACCTCGACAAGCCGAAGGGACATTTCGGTGTGGCGACGCTCAATGTGAGCACAAAGCTCAAGCGCTTTGACATAGAGCTAAAGACGGACAAGCCCTCCTACCGTCCCGGTGAGACGGCTCGGATAGACCTCCACGCCACCAGCGGAGGAAAGCCGCTCTCCAATGCCGAGATTACGCTGATGGCTGTTGACAGGGGCGTCATAGACCTCATCAATTACCATGTGCCTGACCCTGTGGCGTATTTCTATCAGCGCAGCCGTTTCAGCGACTGCGTGGCGGGCGGCGATTCCCGCGCTTACCTCATTGACCCCGTGACCTACGAGATAAAGAACCTCATCGGTGGTGACGAGGGCGACGATGACGCAAAGATGCAGGAGCGCAAGAACTTTGACCCGACCGCTGTCTTTGTGCCAGACCTTGTGACCGATGCAAACGGCAACGCAAGCTATACGTTCAAGCTGCCTGATTCCCTCACCGCGTACCGCATCACGGCGGTGGGCGTGAGCACGAACAATTTTGCCCTCAGCGAGGGACAGATGAACGTGGCTAATCCCGTTTCCGTGCGTACAGCCCTGCCGCGCCAGCTGCGCCTGAACGACACGGGCGAAGTGGGCGTCGTCATATCCAACATCGATGCCACGGCGCACAATGTCTCTGTGGAACTACAGCTCTACGAGGGCGTGGACAGGATTGGCGCCCAGTCGGAAGAGGACGTGCAGAAGCTTCCCGGCAAGGCGACGATTGTTGGCGGCGGCTTGAAGAGCATTTCCGTTCCGGCTGATAAAACGCAGTCGCTTATGTTCAGCATCAAGGCGCAGAGCCCCGGCTGGATCTGCATAGAATACATAGTCAAGAGCGACGTGGTGAACGAAAAGGTTCTCCTGCCGCTCCAGATAGAAAAGCCCTATATCTACGAGACGGTGACGACCGTGGGCGAAGTCCGCAGTGAAGAAGCGAAGGGCTCTGCCTCTGTTGAGGAGAAGCTTGTCATTCCCGGCGGTGCGGAAGACGGCATGGGAGAGCTGTACGTGCAGCTTGACCCCACACGGCTCGGCGTATTGCGCGAAGCGATCAGCTACGTGTTCCACTATCCCTACGGCTGTCTTGAACAGAGAAGCGCGGCGATACTCCCGCTTGTCGCCTTTGACAAGTACATCAAGCTCTTCGGGCTTGAAAGCGAAGTGAAAAATCCCAAGTCCGTGGTGGCAAAAAGCCTGAAGGACTTTGCAAAATCGCAGCAGTCTGACGGCGGCTTCCCCTACTGGCCGGGCTCTGCGTACACTAATCCCTACGTGTCTATGCGCATAGCGGAGATTGCGGGGCTTGCCAAAGACCACGGCATTTCCACCGGCGGCATTGATATGGACAGCCTTGGCGAATACCTTGTCGGCTATGGCAACCGGCTTGTCTATGCAGGAGAGTCGGAAGGTTCTTCTTGGAACTTCTATACGGCGGCTCACGCTTACTACGCAGCTTCCTGCGTGAAGGCGAATGTGAGCATGGAAAACTTGAAGAAGATTTCAGACAGCGCGGACGCGGGACCTGAAACGCTTGCCCTCTGCGGCCTGACCTACCTGAACCAAGGCTGGAAGGGAGAGGCTAAGGAAACGGCGGCAAAGCTCCGCCGCTTTATCAGCCAGACAACGCGCGGCGCTTCCTTTACGAATGTGTGGGAGCGCAGCTACGGCGGCTACTGGTCATTCTTCAATGACGAGTCCGAGGTCTTTGCCTTGTCATTGCAGCTCTTCACTCAGCTTTCTGCTTCTGACGAGCTTAATCAGCACCTCGTCTACGAGCTTTTGCAGCTGCAGAACGCGGGGCACGGCTACTGGACTTCCACCGCGGCTACCTCGCGCGTGCTCATAGCCCTGCGCAGCTACATAGAAAGCAACAAGCTTGACGACCTGAACTTTACGGCAGAGGTATTGCTGAACAAGAAGCAGCTCGCTTCGGGCAAGTTCAAGGGTGTTGCCGCTGAAGCCGAGGAAAAGACGCTTGACTTCAAGGGTGCTGAGCTTAAATCTATGCCGCGGGACAAGGAGCTGCCGCTCGTGTTCAGCAAGGACGGGCAGGGGACGCTCTACTACACGGCATCTATGAAGTACGCCATTCCCGCCGCAGAGCAGACTGCCCGCGATGAAGGCTTGTGCCTCTTCAGCGAGATAGTGGACGTGAAGACCGGCGAAACGGTGACTGCGGACACGCTTGAAGCGGGCAAGGTCTACCGCGAGACGCTCTATCTTTCTTCCACCCGCAACCGCGAGTACGTGGCAGTGCGCGCCCCCATCCCTGCGGGCTGCGAGATAATGAATGCCGCCTTTGTGACGACGGGTTCTTTCTCTACGCCTGAGGCAGACAGTGATGGCTACGGGGACGATTATGAAGAAGACTATGAAAGCTACTGGCGCGATTACAACTGGGGGCTTTCGTATCAGGGCATTTATGACAGTGAGGTGCAGTATTTCTGGGACTACTTCCCCACGGGCTTCCAGAAGGTTGATTTCCTCTTCCGCGCTGTCCGTGCGGGCGAATACAACACGCCGAGCGCGACGGCGGAGTGTATGTACCAGAGCGAAATCTTTGGCCGCAGCAACGGCAAGGTGTGGAAGGTAAAATGAAAGCGTGGCGGCGCAGGGGCTTTCTTTGCCTTGTCCTTTGCATCATAGCCGCTGTGCTGTTTGCAAGGCTGCTCTTGAAGCTCCTTCCCTGTCCTGCGCTTACCGCATTCTGCGAGCGGGAAAACAGCACCCGCTTCTACGACCGGAACGGCGTGCTGTTACAGGTGCGCCCTCTGGCAGACGGGCTTCGGCGGGAATACTACCCGCTGGAAGCTCTGCCTCAGGAACTGGTGCAGGACTTCATCGCCGCCGAAGATAAAAATTTCTTCCGCCATTTCGGCGTCGATATTCCTTCCATAATCCGTGCTGCGCTCCAGAACCGGAAAGAAGGGCGCGTGGTGAGCGGTGCTTCCACCATCACCATGCAGCTTGCGCGGCTTATCTACCCGCGCAAAGGGCGGGTGACGCTCGGCACAAAATGCAGAGAAGTGCTGCGGGCGCTCCGTCTTGAAGCAAAGCTTTCCAAGCGGCAGATTTTAGAGCTCTACCTCAACAATATTCCCTTTGGCTTTCAGATAGAGGGGGTGGGCAGCGCCTCCCGCAGCTTTTTCTCCCGCCCGCCGGACAGGCTCTCTGTAGAGGAGATGCAGCTGCTTTCGCGCATTCCGCGCCGTCCTTCCCAGTATGCCCCCGAAAAATCGTTCAGCTATCCCTCGCTCTGCCCCCATGCAGTGCAGTACGTGGTGGCGGACTACGCGGCGCGTGGTGAGCGGCTGCCTGCTGAACTGCATCTTTCCATAGACAGCGGCCTCAACGATGTGACGGAAAAGCAGATTCAGCGCAAGCTTGAAGAGTTCAAAAAAGCGCGCATACACAATGGCGCCGCCTGCGCGCTCAACAACCGCACGGGGGAAATCATCGTGTGGGTGGGCAATGCATCCTTTGACGATGCCGAGCACAGCGGCCAGATAGACGGCGTTGTCGTGCAAAATCAGCCGGGCAGCTCCATGAAGCCCTTCCTCTATGCGCTTGCCCTTGAACGTGGCTTTGCCCCCGCCTCCGTGCTGCCGGACATACAGCAGGACTTCGGCGGGGAGGGCGTGTATGTGCCGCTCAATTTCAACAAGCGCTACAACGGTCCGGTGCGTATGCGCATGGCGCTTGCTTCCAGCCTGAACATTCCCGCCGTCTACCTGCTCTACCGCGTGGGGATGGAGGACTATCTTTCCCTGCTGGACAGCCTTGGTTTTGCTTCCTTAAAGCCTCAGCGCGAAAATCTGGGGCTCTCTCTAGCTCTGGGGAGCGGCGAAGTGACCTTGCTTGAGATGGTCCGCGCCTTTTCGGTCTTTCCCAATGACGGCATGCTGCTTGAACCGAGCCTCCTTGTCCGCAGGCAGGATGCAAAGGACAGCCGTCAGCGCGTGTATCAGGCGGATACAGCCCGCATACTCTGCGATATGCTCAGCGACAAGGCTGCCCGCGCGATGGGCTTTGGTCATGCCGCCGTCTTTGACACGGCGTATCCCTGCATCTTCAAGACGGGCACCTCGAACCAGTTCCAGAACATCATCGCATTTGGGGCTACGAGCGAGTTCACGGTGGGCGTGTGGATGGGCAATTTCGGCGGCGATACGGTGGTAGGGGAGACCGGCAGCAGCATTCCCGCCCAGATTGTGCGCGGGCTGCTCGATGAGCTGACGGAAACTGCGGGGGCAAGCCCCTTTGCAAAGCCCGAGCACTTTGAAAAACAGGAGATCTGCGCGCTGTCCGGCATGGCTCCCGCTGCGGACTGCCCCGCCGTGAGCTATGAATATGTGAAGAAATCCAGCGCTAAGGCTGATACCGAGACTGCTGTCTCCTTGGCCCCCTGCTCGTGGCATTACACTGATGGCAGCGGCGTAAAGATACGCTATCCGTCCGAATACCAGCACTGGGCGCACTCGCGCAATTTTTCTGGGACCATCTCGGTGGGGGGCACGCCGCTCTGCATCACGTTCCCGCAGAACAGGGCGACGTTTATCTATGACCCGACGCTTCCCCGTCGGGTGCAGGTGGTAGGCGTAAAGGCTGTGGGCGGTGAAGAAAAAAGCGCCGTCCTCTATCTGGACGGCGAAATGGTGGGAGAGGCACGAGGCGTGTTCAGCTGGAACATTCCGCTTTCAAAGGGAATGCATCAGCTTACGGTGGTCTGCGGCAGCGAAGATGCCTCGGCAAGCTTTAGTGTAAAGTAAATTGCCAGCCTTATTTTCCCTTGAAGAAGTCATCAACGCTGTGCACGAGGGCTTCGGGAGACATAGTTTTGAGCAGGTACTTTTCAGGCTTTGCCGCAAGCACCTTCATCACCGTTTCCTTGTCGTCCTTCGCGGTGAGGAAGATGACTGGAATATCCTTCGTGTGCTCATCGCTTTTCAGCATCTCAAAGACCTGCAGACCGGAGGCAACGGGCATCTCGTAGTCAAGCAGGATAAGGTCAACCCTGTTGCTGGCAAGGAAGGCGATGGCGTTCACACCCGAATTTGCCATATAGACATCGTATTTCTTTGAAAGCCAGTTCTTCATGGTGCGCAACATCATGCCGTCATCGTCAACGACGAGGATTCTCTTTTTTCCAAAGGAAATGGAATCGTCAGTGATGAGCGTGTTGAGCCTGTTGACGACATCCTTCATATTTACGGGGCGGACAAACGATGATGACACAAGCGATTTTGGCACAAGTTCGTAAGCCTGATTGATCTCCAGCTGGGAACCGAGAAGGTAGAGCACCCTGTCCTTGCCCTCTTCCGTGAGCAGCTTTTTCAGGTATTTGAGCGTGCCGTTAAAGGTTGGGACATTGCCTTCCAAGTAGACGATGAATATGTCCGGCAGATGGGAAATGAGCTGTATGCTCACGATGTCCGGCTGTACCAGCGTCACGTTGAACGAGGCATCCGTCAGGCTTTTGATCATTGCGGTCACGAGAAAACTCTGCTGTTCGCTCACAAACAGTATTCTTCTATCCATAAACACCCCCTACGCTTTCAAGGCGAAACTAAAAATTCATCTGTATTATATCATAAGCGCGGTAAAATTCAAAGTACTTTCTGCCCCTCTTTGCTAATTTGTGCCCTCTTGCCAAGCCCCCTCATATTCCGTACAATTCATAAATATTCAAAATCTATGCAGGAGGATGCATAAGTATGTCAAGCGCAATGATTCAACAGGTCATCGCATTCGTTATTTATCTGGGGATGATGATTTATATCGGCATCAGGTGGATGAGCAAGAACAACAGCTCCGAGGATTTCTTCCTTGGCGGGCGTAATATGGGGCCGTGGACTACGGCGCTTTCTGCCGAGGCAAGCGATATGTCCGGCTGGCTGCTCATGGGTCTGCCGGGGGTGGCATACCTCGGCGGGCTCAAAGAGGCGTTCTGGACCGCGCTCGGACTGGAGGTGGGCACCTACCTGAACTGGCTCATCGTGGCAAAGCCGCTGCGCAAGTATTCCATAGCCTGCGGAAACTCCATCACCGTTCCTGAGTTCCTTACGAACCGTTTCCGCGACAAAAAGCACATTATTTCGCTGGTTTCTACTATATTTATTGTGCTTTTCTTTGTCATCTATACGGCTTCCGGCTTTGTGGCGTGTGCCAAGCTGCTCAACACGGTCTTTGGCTTGCCGTACATCTGCGGGCTGGTCATTGGCATGGTGGTCATCCTGCTCTACACTCTGCTTGGCGGATTCAGCGCGGTGTGCACTACGGACTTCATTCAGGGGACGCTGATGTTCATCGCGCTCATCATCACTGGCTTCATCATGATGGCGGCTCTCGGCGGTCCTGGCGATGCGGTGCAGAAGGTGCAGAATTTTGGACAAAGGGCGATGTCCGGCGAATTTGGCGATGTTATGCGCGAAAAGTTCCTGGGGAACCAGTCGTATAGCATTATGTCTGTGATTTCTGCCCTTTCCTGGGGGCTGGGCTTAACATCATCAACTTAAGCCCTAAAACGAGGGTTTAAGGTTGCAGGCATACT
>CAKZZK010000325.1 GCA_937885235.1 uncultured Treponema sp. | reverse complement strand
AAGGCTGAACGCAGGCAACGCTCGGCGCGCCAGAGTGAATCAGCTCGACCATCTCCGCTGTGAGGAACCAGCCTTCGCCAGAGATGTTTCCCGTCTGAATGATTCCCTCCACGCTCTTCATCATGTCCCAGATTGAGCTAGGCGGCTCGAATCTGCGGCTTTTTCTGAGGCATTTTTTCATATAATTTCGGTAGAGTTCCAAAGCCCACACCGCGAATTTACCACTTCGCTCCTCGGATTTGGGGAAGGCAAGCTCCCTCGTTCGGAAAACGCCGTCCGAGAAAGTGTAGAAAAGGAAGTCCATCAAGTCTGGCATGACGCACTCCGCGCCCTCCCGCTCGATTACATTCACCATGTCGTTGTTCGCCGTCGGGTGGAATTTGACGAGAATTTCGCCGACAACGCCGACTCGTGGCTTTTTAATCGGAAGAATCGGCAGACGGTCAAAATCGCGCACGATTCCGCGAATCAACCTTCTGTATTTGAAAATCGAATTCGATTTGAGCATTTCTTCGGCTTTCGCGTTCCATTTTTCGTAGAGGCGGTTTGCGCTTCCCTGCTCGGCTTCGTATGGGCGCACTCGGTACAGAACGCGCATGAGCAAGTCGCCCAGGAACGCCGCCATCATCGCCTTGTGAACCATTCCCGGCGTAAATTTGAATCCGGGGTTTTTCTCCATGCCGAGCGCGTTGAGCGAGATGACCGGAACATGACTCCAGCCCGCGTCGTTCAAGGCACGGCGGATAAAGCCGATGTAGTTTGTGGCACGGCAGCCGCCGCCCGTCTGCGAGATGATGACCGCCGTTTTGTTGATGTCGTATTTTCCAGATTCAAGTGCTTCGATAAGCTGCCCCGTGACCAAAATCGACGGATAGCAGGCATCGTTGTTCACGAATTTCAAGCCCGCGTCCACCGCTTTGGGGTCAACCGAGTCCAAAACGACGAAATTGAAGCCCGAATACTGGAAGGCTTTTTGCAGCAGGCGGAAGTGAATCGGCGACATCTGCGGGCAGAGAATAGTGTACTCGTGCTTCATTTCTTCAGTGAAAATCACGCGCTGGTACGCCGCGCTCTTCGTTTCGAGCTTCTTTCGGTTTCGCTGCCGCGCTTTGACTGCCGCGATGAGCGAGCGGATTCGGATTCTGACCGCGCCCAAGTTGCTTCCTTCGTCAATCTTAATGAGCGTGTACATGCGGCTCTTTGATTTCATAATTTCGTCAACTTGGTCAGCCGTAACCGCGTCAAGACCACAGCCGAATGAAGTGAGCTGAACAAGCTCCAGATTCGGCATTCCCGAAACGAAATTTGCCGCGCGGTACAATCTGTTGTGATAAGTCCACTGGTCAATGATTC
Source organism: uncultured Treponema sp. (assembly GCA_937885235.1). GTDB lineage: Bacteria > Spirochaetota > Spirochaetia > Treponematales > Treponemataceae > Treponema_D. Next base: position 15,805 of record CAKZZK010000325.1, on the reverse strand, counting down.
GAAGCGGGCGTTCGACCGAGCCTAAATGAGCCACAGAATCTTCGGTAAACACGGCAAGCCCCAGCCCGTGAATCATTTCTGGAATTCCGTGGTTGATTTCGGGGTCAAGGTGATAGGGGCGGCCCGCCAGGACGATTCCGTTTCCGCCCGTGACGACAAGCTGCTCCAAAGCCTCTTCCGCCGCCTTTTGCGTGTCGATTTTGAATTGCTCCTGCTCCTTCCAGCCTTCATCGACCGCCTGAAAAACCTGCTCTTTGGTGAGCGTGGGGAAATTCTTGTGAAGCTCCTCAAACATTCGCTCGCGAAGCCGTGGTAAATCGTAAATCGGCAGGAACGGATTCATAAAGAGCAAATCCTTCGCTTCGTTAATCGTGTCGAGGTTGTGCTTCAAAACTTCGGGGTACGAAGTGACGACAGGGCAGTTATAGTGGTTTCCCGCGCCCTTGTCCTCCAATTTTTCATACGGAATGCACGGATAGAAGATGAATTTGCATCCCATTTTTAGGAGCGATTCCATGTGACCGTGTGAAATTTTCGCAGGATAGCAGACCGACTCAGACGGAATCGAATCAATGCCGCGCTCGTAGACCATTCGGCTTGATCGAGGTGAAGTTTTGACTTGGAAGCCGAGTTTCGTGAAAATCGTGAACCAAAGCGGATAATTCTCGTACATGTTGAGGACTCTGGGAATTCCCACAGACCCCATCGGCGCGTCCTCTGGCTTGAGCGGAATATAATGGTTAAAAAGCCGCTTGTACTTCCAGTCGAAGAGATTCGGAAGCTCGTAGCCCGTAGACTCGACTCCCGTGTTCTCTTTGTTTGAGCCATCGACTGTTTCTGCGTTTTCGTCTTTGAGCTGATGTCGCTCCAAGCCCTTTTCGCAGCGGTTTCCCGTGATGAACTGGCGTTTTTTGCCGCCCGTAGTGAATGTATTAATGGTAAGGAGACAGTTGTTCTGGCAGCCACCGCAACGGGTGAGTTCCAAATCGACTTTGAATTGCTCCAGCTGTTCGAGCGTTGCGATGTTCGAGACGATTTTTGGCGGAACCCAGCCCTTTTCCTGACCTGGTTTTGGCGCGGTCAAGTCGCACCACTGGTCGTAGGCGATGAGAGCCGAGCCGTACGCGCCCATGAGACCCGCGACATCGGGACGGAATACATTCACGCCCGCGATTTTTTCGAATGCACGGAGAACCGCATCGTTATAGAAAGTGCCGCCTTGAACCACGACTTTTGTGCCGATTTCACTAGCACGGCGGAGTTTGATTACTTTGAAAAGTGCGTTTTTGATGACCGAATACGAAAGACCTGCCGAAATGTCGTCAATCGTAGCTCCCTCTTTTTGTGCCTGTTTTACGCGAGAGTTCATAAAGACCGTGCATCGGCTTCCCAAATCGACCGGCTTTTTTGCGAGCAAAGCGCGTTTTGAGAATTCTTTGATGTCGAGATTCATTGAATTCGCGAAATTCGCCAAGAACGAGCCGCAGCCCGCAGAACAAGCCTCGTTGAGCTGAATCGAAGTGATTGCGCCGTCTTTCATTCGCAGGCACTTCATGTCCTGACCGCCGATGTCGAGCAAGAATTCAACGCCCGGAACGAAAAATTCTGCGGCGCGGTAGTGAGTGATTGTCTCAACTTCACCCGCGTCCACGCCCAAAGCCGCCTGAAAAAGAGCCTCGCCGTAGCCCGTTGAAACCGCTCGGGCAATGTAGCAGTCTTTCGGAAGGATTTTGTACAAGTCTTTTAAGACCCGAACCGCCAAATCAACGGGATTTCCCGCGTTCACATCGTAGAAATCCCACAGAATTTCGCCTTTTTTGTTCACGAGAACGGCTTTTGTGGTGGTCGAGCCAGCGTCCAATCCCAAGAAAAGCGGGCCAAATTCAGCATTCAAATCGCCGCGCTTTGCCTTGTCCTCGCCGTGGCGTGCCCGGAATTTTGCCAAATCTTCTTCATCGACGAAAAGTGGCTCCAGTCGCTGGACTTCGCTGAGTTCCGCTCCCTCAAGATTTTTGAGCGAGTCACGGAATTCTGCAATTGTGGGGAATTTTTTGGGCATGGAAGAAGAGAGCGGATTGCACACTTTTTCCGCAGAATACGCCGAGCCTGCCGCCACGAAAAGCTGGCTGTCATCAGGCACGATAATTTCATCATCTTTGAGTTTGAGCGTTTCGATGAAGCGAACGCGGAGCTGGTCAAGGAAGTGGAGCGGACCGCCCAAAAATGCGACATGACCGCGAATCGGCTTACCGCAAGCCAAGCCAGAAATCGTCTGGTTTACGACCGCCTGGAAAATAGAAGCGGCAATGTCCTCACGGCGCGCCCCCTCATTGATGAGCGGCTGTATGTCTGTCTTGGCAAAGACCCCGCAACGGGCAGCGATGGGATAAATCATCCCCGCGCTCTTGGAAAGCTCGTTCAGCCCCATAGCGTCCGTCTCCAAGAGAGCCGCCATCTGGTCTATGAATGCGCCCGTACCTCCCGCGCAGGTGCCGTTCATCCGCTGTTCTACTCCGCCACGGAAATAGGTAATCTTGGCATCTTCCCCGCCAAGCTCTATCACCACATCCGTCTGGGGAATGAGTTTGCGCACGGCAGTCGTAGCGGCAACAACCTCCTGAATAAAGGGAATACCCAGCCACTGCGACACAGACAGCCCGCCGGAGCCCGTCACCTTCACGCTCACGGGCTGATTTTCACCCGCAGGAAGCTTTTTTTCCAATATATCAAATGCCTTGTTTACAACAGTGATGATTGTATTGCGGATATCCGCACGATGGCGCTCGTACACGCCATAGAGCATTTCGTCATCATCCCCAAGCACCACGACCTTTACGGTGGTGGACCCCACATCAATTCCCATGCGGATTGGCTTTATGACAGGCGAAACAGCAGAAAAAGACATACTCTTCGTTCCCATGAAGACTCCTTACATCTTTTAACTATAACAAGTATTTATTGTAAACGGAAACACTGATTTATGCAACAGATGGCCTTCAAAGCTTGCTATTGACAAATATGCCAGAACAATATATCGTCAAATTAAACGATACAATTAATCGATAAATTTGGGGGTAATTATGGCGATTGCAAACTATGACAATGTTGCCGCGGCAAAGCTGATCCACGCATTCGTGCCGATAAGCCGGCTGAACAAGGGCGAGGCGGGAAAAATCATCGACGAGGTAAAGGCCGACGGAGTGCGGGTCATCATAAAAAACAATGTTCCCGAATGCGTGATGATCTCCGTGGAGGAATACGACAGGCTGACAACGGTCCTTACTCGTCCGGTCAAAATCATTCAGACAAGGGAAGAAGAAGAACGGCGAAAGGCATTCATTCAGAGGATACGGCAGAATATTCCGGCTCCGATTCCACCTACACGGAAACTTGCTGATGTGATACAGGAAGTCGGGGCTATTGATGTAGATGAAGAGGCTGTAAATGGACTGAGGAGACTAGGCTAATATGGTTTTATTTGATACAAACGTTCTCATTGATTTTTGGCGGCAGCCTGAAAAACTGTTGGAGCTTGAAATCACCCCCGACAAATTAGCACTCTGCGGGGTTGTGCGGGCGGAATTGCTTCACGGCGCAAAGGATGGCGAAATTGACAAAATGTTCGCATTCTTTCAGGGGTTCAACAACCTCATAAACGACGACTACGACTGGGAGGGAACCGGCTTTGTGCTCCGGACGCTCCGCTCAAACGGCATCTATGTCCCACTCGCAGACGCGCTCATCGCATTCACCGCAATCAAGTACGATGTTCCGCTCTGGACGCGCGACAAGCACTTCAAGTTCATACAGGGGTACTACCCGGAACTGAAATTGTACAAGGAGGAGTGAGATGGAAGACAGCATCGTAAAGCTTTTTCACGGGTCAAAAATGGCTTGAAAGGTAAAATCAGACCATCAAGCAGGGAGCTGTGTGACTTTGGAAAAGGTTTTTACATGGGGACAAAGCGGACGCAGCCTTTGACCTTGATTTGCAATTATGAAAATGCAACGATATATGATTTGAGATTGGATACTTCAGGCCTCAAGGTAAAGGATATTCCTTTGGGCTTGGACTGGGCCATGTTCATCGCCTTTAACAAAGTGATGAGAACAGACAGGCTGGCATTTCTCTTGCAAATGAAATTTGCCGCAATTACCGCAGGGAGGGGAAATACTTTGAGGCAGCATCAGCGAGAACGACACGCCGTCCCCGTCAGCAAAAACTGGAGTGGGCTCCAGCCGCCTGACCGCTCGCTATGGGTAAAACAGGAGCAGGTACTAGCGAAAAAGATAATCAAAGCGCACATACAAGAGAGGACCCGACGAACGATTATTGTCAATGCTGATAAAACGATACCGTTTTCCTCAAGAGCTTACGATTTTGACGATGTCCTGCGCAGACAGCGATAGTGACAACCGAAACCCCACCTCATTTAACCACGCCGATGCGCGAGAAGGGCCAAAAGCGGAGGCTTGCTTTGCCGAGAATGCGGGAGCGGGAGACATACTGGGGAGACAGCTGCGTGTAATATGTGATGGAATAGTCATCGTAGGCTGTCAGCGGCACGAGGGAACGATTGTAGCTGTGGCGCATATCCAGAGAATTATAGCGGTTATCGCCCATCATAAAATAGCTGTCCTCCGGGATATACTGCGCGCTGCCGTCTGCGGCATTTGCGGGGAAGACAGGCATATTCCGCTGGTCCATCTGCCGGATGTAGCTTTCAAGCTGCATAGCCTTTGTTCCCTGTTCCCGCAGGAGCGCATCGCTGCGCCACTCCGTGGAGGAAATGCCTTCCGCCATCAGCGCTGCCTGACGGACAATGAGCCTGCCCACGACAAGCTTTGCCATGACGTTCAGGCGGAAGCAGGCATCGCTGTAGAAGTCGCCCCCCACCAGATGGGCTCCCGAAACCGCGCCATCTTCCGTATATGAAGAAAGCTCGCCAAGATTTTTGTACCAGTCTGTCATAAAGTGGGAGAACCACTGCGCTCCTCCCGCCACCGTAAGCAACTTTATGGTATTCGCATTGCTATTATGAAAGAAATCGTATTCAAAGAGGTTTTCAGCCCCAAAAAGCGATGGAAGTTCTGCTTCCGGCAGCTCTTCGTCAATGGCATAGCGGGCAAACTGCTCGCTCAAAGACAGACATTCTTCTGCCGCGGCAGCCAGATCAAGAGCACGACGCTCCTCCTCCACGGCAACGGTAGCAGCGTATGACTCCTGCTCTATGGAAAGGGCATCCTTCAATGAGTACTGCCAGTAGCGGCGCTCCTTACCCATGCCGTCTATCTCCTCGCGGTAAATATCAGAGATGGGCAGCTTCTGTATTTTAAGCAGATTTTTATCTGTATCGTAGAGTTCCGTATGGGAATAGGTGTCCCACAACGCGCTTGCGTCATCCACTTCACTGAACTCGGCGGAATCTTTTGTGCGGGCATAGAGCTTGCCGTCCATGAGCATCAGTTGCTCGCCCGGCTGTCCCACCACGCGCTTTACAAGAGGATCTGCCTTTAATTCGCCGTTTTCATCGGTATTCGTCTTTACCAGCGTAAGCGTCACCATGTATATGAACTGGGAGAGGAAGGTCTTCACCTCGCTCTTGTGGTCGTCGGCATAATGGGGATTGCGGAAGACAACGATGTCGCCTCGCTTGTATTTCTGCAGGTAAGGCAACCCCACTTTGCTGAGGGGGAACTTTGGTCCGGCAAGCGTCTTGAACACCGCCACCCTGTCCTTGATGAGGAAAGTGGGAACCATAGATTCCGAAGGAATTTCATAGAGCTGGAACAAAAAGATATTGAGCAGGATGATATCGAACACCGCCTGCACGATGGCATCAGCCCATTCAAGGATTTCTATGCCTATGCGTTTGCCTATGTTTGCAGCCCCCTTGAAGGGCGGCTTCTGCTGGGATTTCTTGTAGGCGTCCATATATTCGTCAGGCACAATGGCGCTGAGCCTTTTTTCGCCAAGAAAGTACAGGACAAGGAAAGAGAGCACGGTGATGGCAATCCACAGCAGGACGGCAACAAGGTCAAGCAGGTAAGGCAAGCCTCCCCTCCCCGCGCGGCGCAGTACAAAGACCGCAATGTAGATGAAAGGCGCATATTGCAGAAAGCGGATCATGACAGAGAGGCTGCGTGAAAATGCCGTAGCTGCGGCTGGAGCTGCCATTGTCTTCAGCAGATTGCGCACGCCCAAGCCAAGAAACAGCGTGAACGCGAGCGAAAGCGGAAATGCTGCAAGAGAGACATCTGGCACGAAAGACACGTGCAGGAGCGAAAACACAAGTGCGAGGACAACGATAACACGCACGCAGGAACTGAGCTTTTTCATAAATAGCCTTTATAATAGAAAGTTTTTTTCATTATAACGTTGATATATGTCTTTGTCAATTTTCTTGAAAACGGCGAAAGTCCCTGTTAAAAAGATGCAGAATATGTTACCATCTCCGTATGACGGATACAGACAACGAGAAGCTCTGCTGGAAGGAAACAGCGAGGAAAGTAGCACACAAAACACCGGTCTTCACCGTTACCGAGCGCACAAGCGTGGGGCCGGACGGACAAGAGGGGATCTACATTGTAAACGAAGCCCCGGACTGGGTAATCGTCATCCCCGTGCGAGGGGATAAATTCTTGATGGTCAGACAGTGGCGCCACGGCGAAGGCGCGCTGAGCACAGAATTTCCCGGAGGCATCATAGACAAGGGCGAAAGCCCCGAAGACGGCGCGCGCAGGGAACTGCGGGAAGAAACGGGAACAGAAGCGGAAAAACTCACCCTGCTCGGCAGGATGAACCCAAACCCCGCGCTGTTCAACAACCACGTCTATGTATTCTGCGCCGAAGGGCTCCACTCAGGAGGCGCGCAGGATCTTGACAGCGACGAGTTTGTAAGCTATCTGGAAATGGAAAAGAGCGAGGTTTTTGCAAAAATGGGAACGAAGGACTTTCCCCACGCGCTTATGGCAAGCGCGCTCGAGCTTTACCGCCAGCACTGCGAGACTGCGCGTTCCTAATTTGGGCTGTAGGTGCCGTAAGTCTTCTTGGGGTCATAGGTACCGCTGCGGTATTCTCCCGTAATAGAGGGAATTTCAAGTTTCATGCCTGGCAGGATGAGGTTTGGGTTATCGGGGTCAGGCAAGGCATCCCTGTTTGCCTCATAGAGATGCCGCCAGAGCCAGGGGTTGTTGTACACGTAGGTGCGTCCCGAAATATTCCAGAGACAGTCCCGGGAAAGCTCCCACGGCTGTACAATGTAAAACTTCGGCAGGGGACTGACAGCCTGTATGTCTGCAAGCGTGTCCAGAACCTTCTGCGCAAAGACCACTGCGTTGCTGTAGTCCTCCCGCGCAAAGGCATCCTGCGCCTGCCGGTAATAGTCGCTGGCGGCATTGTATGCCACTGGATACTGCACATCGGCATGGATAGACGCCGCATAGTCTAAGCGAGCCTTTGCCCGCGCAAGCATTTCCTCCGCGTCGCTTCTGCCCACAAGCTGCCTGACGAACGCCTCCGAAAGCTCCGCGTTTTCAATGGCTTTCTGCGCGTAGTCCACAGACATGGCGTATTCACCCTCGTCAAGGGCAACTGCGGACTTCTGCGCATACTCCTCTGCGAGTTTCTGGAAGGTATTGTTCACATAGCTATAGCTTGAAGCAAAGGCCATGCCCGCCGCAAGGAAAAGCAGAACGAGCGCACAGCAACGCCTCATAATACGCCGCCTCCCGTTACGAGCCGCTCATTAAGCGGCACAAAGCTGTTGCGGGCAATGCTGAAATCGTCTGCGGGCAAAAGCACGGCATCGGCATCCTCTATGCCCGGAATCTTCTGGGACAGGGGCTTTTCCCTGTCTGCCTGCAGGGCGCTTTCCCTGCTCAGCGCGACGCGCTCTCTGGCTTCCTCCAGCTGAATGAGGCTCTGCTTGCGGATGGCTCCCACTTCAAGATAGAGCTTGGAGAAGATTTCCTTAGCCTGCACGTAATCTTCTATAGATTCCTCTATGCTGCCGTTCGTATACTTGGAATCTCCGTTCCTAAAGAAGCGAACTGCCGCATCGTAGTCGCTCTTGCGGGAAACAGATGCCTTTACGCTGTCAGCCTGCTTCTTGGCGTTGAACGCGGCAGTGCGCTCATCCATAGCGGTTGCCTTAAAGACAGTGCTGAAATCAATGTTCGCCTCTTTCGCCTTCTTGAGGAATTCCTTGCCCTCATCGGAGTTTCCTTCCTCCAGCTTTGCCATGAAAGCCTGCGGGTTGCGCATGATTTCTTCCAGCTCGGCAAGCAGGAAAGCGCCATCGTCATATTCCATCTGGCTGTGAGAAGCATAGCCATTCCTGTCTATGCGCTTTTTCTTTTCCTTTGCTTCTGTGTATTCCTTCATGCCTTCGTAAAGCGCGTTCAAATTCTCCAGAGCGCGCCTCAGCTCGTCAGAAGTCTCGCCACTTTCCGCCCGTTCACGCAGGCGCTTGAAGCTTTCATCTGCGGCGGCAAAAAGACCGGGCATCTCATCATCAGCACCTGCTTCAATAGCGGCGCGGCGGGAATCCTCAATGGCTTTCAGGAGTTTATTGATTGCCTTTGCATTTTCTGCGACACGGAGGGCAGCTTCCGCTTCTTCCGCTGCCTTTGCGGCATCAGCTTCGGACTGCCCTTCTTCAAGACCAGTATCACCCGTATTTTCTTCTTCCTGCTGAGAACCTGTATCTTCTAAACCGCTTCCGTCATCAATGCCGCCCGTGCCATTCTCAAGACCGGAGCTGTCTTCTCCAAGCCCCTTGCCGCCTTCGTCTTCTTCGGTCTTAGGCAAAGTCGTGCTGTCAGGCTCCTCAGGGCCATTTTTCTTTGGGGCGGATTTACACGTAATACACAACAAACAGGCAACAGCCAGCAACACAAATGCAAGGCGCTTCAAAGTCATCTTACCATTCTCCCATATTTTCTATTCTCAATTTTTTATCGGTTTTTGACTTTCGGTATATAACAAATTTCTCTATGGGTATATACTTGAATAGTAATCACTTATTTCCAAGGAGGAAGCCTTTATGGCAGAAGATTTTCACTATGAGGCCGATGAAAACGAGCGGCGCGTCATATCCACCAACAAAACCGGATGGACACTGGAACTGAATTTAATCTCGTGGGGCGGACGTCCCGCAAAGTACGACATCCGCTCTTGGGCGCCCGATCACGAAAAGATGGGCAAGGGGGTAACGCTCACGAAAGAAGACCTCGCCTCCCTGCGCAGCATTCTCGACAGCATGGAGCTGGGCTAAGAGGCGGCAAAGCTAAAACGCTTCGTACGCAGCGGGGAAAAGCCCGTTCTTGACGGTGATGGCATAGACCAAAAGCGCAAGGCGGGCATCCTCCTGCGCGGAGCCGGACTCCCGAATAGCCATATCCGTAGCAGAAAGCAGCGCGAGGATGGAAGACACCGTACCCGCCCCCCAGAGCCTCGCAGCTTTGCGGTAGCGGTTCTGCGCCGTCTTGCTGCTAAAGCCCGCGGCACGCAGCTGAGACTCAGCGGGAGAGCGCCCGTCCGCATAGAGCAGGTGGTATGTCCTGAGCTGGCGGAAGCAGTACGTAAGCCCCGCTATGACAGCGACCGAGCTAGAGTCACGGGAAAGGCGGATTTTCTGCAGGATAGCAAGAGAGCCTTCAAGCCGCTCCCAGGGAGAGCGGTCTCCGTCGGCAAGGGCTTCAAAAAGGCTGAACGCATTTTCCTCTCGGTTGTGTGAGAGGATTTTGTCCACGTCTTCCACGGTAACGCGGTGCCCCTTCTCAAAGCAGTAGAAAAAGCGGGAACATTCCGTGCGCAGACTCGCCGTGTCATTTTCCACCATATCGAGAATCTGCTCTACCGCGTCTTCCGTCACGGAAAAACCATTCTGGTCGAAATAGCGGCGCACCCACTGGGGCTTCTGGTTCTCGAACATCTCCCAGAATATCTTCTTGTGGGAAGCAGGAACTGCCGCCTCCAGCTTTTTGTCCACGCTGTTTTCGTCAGACTCGATGACAAGCGTGTTCGCCGAAGCAGACGCACCCTTTATGTATGCCACAAGCATGTCAATGTCAGCTTTCTGCTTGATCAGCTCCGCATTTTCCAATACCACGAAGAGCGCGGCAGAGAAGAGGCTTTCGTTCTGGAGCTGCGCAAGCACGTCCGCAATGCGGGCTTCCGAAGCATAGTATTTATAAAAATCCACCGCCCCGTATTTCTTTTCCGCAAGCGCACGCAGGGCAAAAACGGAATCGCTTTTATTTCCGTTTTCAGGCCCCGTAAAGAGATAGACTTCCGCTTCCGTTTTTGCCATATCAGCCTCCCGCCTCAATAATTGCGGATAATGCTGGCAAGCGTTCCGAAAACCCGCACATCCTGGCAGTACACCGGCTGCATATCGTCACCCGCACATTGAAGCCGCACCCGTGTTGCCTCGCGGAAGAAGCGCCTGAGCACCAGCGTGTTGCCAAGCGAAACCACCACAATCTGCCCGTCTTTGGTAGCTTCGGTGACTTCCACCACAGCCAGATCGCCGTCAAAGATGCCCTCTTTCTCCATGCTCCCATCGGACACCCGCAGCACAAAATACGTCCGGCCTTTCTTGATGAAGGGATCGCCGAGGTAAACATAGCCAGCAAAATTTTCCTCGCTCATCAGGGGCTTTCCCGCGCTGAGGCTGCCAAGCACCGGCACCGCAGAGGCAAGACTTTTGTCCACGCCAGCCAAAAACGCAGACTGCTTCCCCTTGATGATGCGTATTGAGCGGGAGCGTTTCTGGCTCAGGGAGATATAGCCTTTTTTCTGCAATGCCGACAGATGATCTTGCACGGCACGCAGGGAAATATCAAAATCCTCCCCGATTTCACGCACAGTAGGAGGATACGAGTTTTTTTTTACAAAATGGGCGATAAAATCCAACACTTCCCGCTGACGATCAGTGAGAGATTTCATAGCGCCTATTCCTCTTCAAACTTCGAATCGAAGAGCTTGCTTATAGCGGCGGCGGCAGCGCTCTCATCCTCCCCCTCGACCTTCAAAGTCAGAACTGTATTGTAACCGGCGGCCATGGTTATCACGCCCATGATGGACTTTGCATTCACCGTGGTGCCCTCACGCTCCAGAATGATTTCCGAGGAAAACTTATTGGCTGTCTGCGCAATCAGCGCTGCCGGACGGGCATGGATTCCTGCCCTGTTGCGGACGGTAACAATCTTCTCAATCACAATCTACTTCCTTATTTATTTTCAATAGAAGTCCTCGCTGCCATAGTAGGCAGTCTGGGCTTCACCTGATTCAATCCACTTCAATATGTTCTGATTAAACTCGCGGGCAGAGAAATAGCCCATCGACTTTAAGCGCTCGTTCATTGCCGCAGCCTCAATGATGATTGGCATATTGCGACCCGGCTTTACGGGAATTTCAAGCAGGGGGATGTCCACCCCAAGAATGTCAATGGTATGGGTTTCCGTGCCAAGGCGGTCATAGACCTTCTCCTGATTCCATGCTTCAAGCCTTACCACCAGCTGCACTTCTTTTTCCTCGCGGATGGCACCGACCCCGTAGAGCTGCGAGATATTGATGATGCCTAGTCCACGGATTTCCATGTGGTGGCTGATGAACTTATTGGAACCGCGCCCCTGAATGGAGTTGCCGTTCATGCAGTGCAGCTCCACAATGTCGTCTGCGACAAGGCGGTGTCCCCGCTCCACAAGCTCAAGGGCTGTCTCGCTCTTTCCAACGCCGCTGTCTCCCGTGAGCAGAATGCCAATGCCATACACATCAACGAGAACGCCGTGCATGATCTTCTTTGGCGCAAAGATATTGGCAAAAACCCGCAAGAGGCGCGTGGAAAACTCCGATGACTCCAAATCGCTCTGGAACACCGGACAGTTCGCAGTTTCCGCGATGGAGAGAAAGCCCTCGTCGGGCATCAAATTATGGGTAAAGACCACGCAGGGAATGGCGAATTCAAACAAGCGCTTGATTGTTTCCAAATTATGCTCTGCCTGCAGCTTCTGCAAGTAGGCAAACTCTCCCCTTCCGAGTAGCTGCACGCGCTGGTAGGCAAAGGACTCGTAAAAGCCCGAAAGCGCAAGCCCCGGACGGTTGATGTCGGGCACGGTGATTTCCCGAGAGAGTCCGCTTCTGCCGCCTATGCAGCGCAGGTGCAAAGAGTCGTATCCTGTCAGATCCAAATCCAGCAAATCCAATGCTGTAAAATTCTTTTCAGACATGCGTCTAGTATACACACAAACACAAATAAATTTCAACCTTTGATTGCAAAATGGCTGATTATATGTTAGCATAAAAATGTGGACAAGCAGCTTGACTGTACCACACACTATTTTGGCAGGAGGATACAAATGAAATACCAATGCGGTATCTGCGGCTACGTCTATGACCCTGAGAAAGGCGATGAGGACGGCGGCATTGCACCGGGCACCAAGTTTGAAGACATCCCTGATGACTGGGTATGCCCCGTTTGCGGCGCATCGAAGGATTCCTTCGTTCCCGTAAAAGAATAAGGGTAATTTCCCATGGCGGCACGCGAATGGTTTGAAAACGAAGATTTCTGGCTCAATTACGGTCCTGTCATGTTTGACAGCCAGCATTGGGCAGAAGCAGGCGGCATTGCAGAACGATGCTGCGCCATAGCGAATCTGCCGCCCGGCAGCAGAGTGCTTGACGCCTGCTGCGGTCCGGGCAGGATAAGCGTAGAGCTTGCCCTGCTCGGCATGGATGTGACGGGGGTAGACATCATGCAGCCCTTCCTCAATGCCGCGCGGGAAAGCGCAGAGGCAGAGGGGCAGAAGCTTACGCTGCTGAAACAGGATATGCGGAACTTTGTTTCCGCAGAGCCTTTTGCTGCCACCGTCAATGTCTACAATTCCTTTGGCTACTGCGAAAGCATTGGCGATGATACAAAAATCCTGCAAAGCATTTATGGCGCGTTGCGCAAAGGCGGCACGTTTATTCTGGAATGCATCAGCCGTGAGATTGCCGTACAATATTATACGGAAGGCGAATGGTTTGAACGCAACGGCATCACCGTGCTCACGAGTTTCGCTGTCGTAGGCGCATGGGAAGGACTACGCTCTACCTGGACGCTGATAGACAAGGACGGCAGAAGGAGAACCCACGAATTCGTGCAGCGTCTCTACTCCGCGGCAGAACTACGGGACAGGCTGCGGGGGATAGGTTTTTCCAGCGCGGAGGTCTATGGGGGCTTTGATCTGTCACCCTATGACCATGGGGCAAAGACTATGGTCATAGTAGCACGGAAATGAAGACCTTCACTATAAAGGCGGCGCTCCCGCCTTATTTGTAGATATCGCTATTACAAACAAAAAGCCCCCTTCTGCTTTACAGCAAAAAGGGGGCTTCTGTGTTCAGTTCACAAACTGCTTGCTATTGATTAATACATGTCGCCCATGCCGGGGTTCGGGGCGGCAGGGGGTGCCGGAGGCTCGGGGATATCGGTGATGGCGCACTCGGTGGTGAGCAGCATACCGGCAACAGAAGCGGCATTCTGCAGGGCGCAACGGGCAACCTTTGCAGGATCGATGATGCCAGCCTCAACCATGTTCACCCATTCCTGAGTTGCAGCGTTGAAACCAACGTCTTTCTTCTCGCTCTTTGCCTTGTCAGCAACAACGGAACCATCGACACCCGCATTGTCAGCAATCTGGCGGATAGGCTCTTCCAGAGCGCGCTTCACAATCTTAAAGCCTACCTTCTCATCGCCGACAAGACCAGCCTTATTCTCGTCAAGCACCTTGCTTGCTTCGATGAGGGCAATTCCACCACCAGCAACGATGCCTTCCTCAAGCGCAGCGCGGGTAGCGGCAAGCGTATCCTCTACGCGGAACTTCTTTTCCTTCATCTCTGTCTCGGTGATGGCGCCAATATTGATGACAGCGACACCGCCGGCGAGCTTTGCAAGGCGCTCCTTGAGCTTCTCCTTGTCATAGTCGGAAGTGGATTTCTCAATCTGTCCCTTGATTTCGGCAACACGAGCCTTGATGGCATCCTTGTCACCTGCGCCGTCAACGATGGTGGTGTTGTCCTTGTCAATCTTCACGGACTTAGCCTTTCCAAGGTCAGCAACCTCAGTGTTCTCCAGCTTGAGACCAAGCTCCTCGGTGATAACCTTGCCGCCGGTCAGGATGGCGATATCCTGCAGCATTTCCTTGCGGCGGTCGCCAAAGCCAGGAGCCTTCACCGCGCAGCACTTGAGCGTACCGCGGATGCTGTTCACCACCAGAGTAGCGAGAGCCTCGCCGTCCATATCCTCGCAGATAATCACGAGCGGATGACCAGACTGGGCAACCTTCTCAAGCAGAGGCAGGATGTCCTTCATCGTGGAAATCTTCTTGTCATAAATCAGGATGTAAGCATCGCTGTAGTCAACTTCCATCCTCTCGCGGTCGGTCACAAAATAGGCATTGATATAGCCACGGTCGAACTGCATACCTTCCACAGTCTTGACGGTGGTATCCATGTTCTTGGACTCCTCCACCGTGATAACGCCGTCTTTGCCAACCTTTGCAATGGCATCAGCAAGGATTTTACCGATTTCAGGGTCGTTATTGGCAGAGATAGTGGCAACATGGGTGATATCCTCATCGCCCTTCACGGCACGGCTATTCTTCTTGATTTCCTCAACAGCGAGGGCAGTAGCCTTGTCAATACCGCGCTTGATTTCAATCGGAGTCATACCGGCGGAAACAGCCTTGAGACCTTCGCGCACAATAGCATAGGCAAGCACAGTGGCAGTCGTCGTACCATCACCGGCAACGTCATTTGTTTTGGAAGCAACTTCTTTTACCAGCTGAGCACCCATATTCTCATACGGGTCTTTCAGCTCAATCTCTTTTGCTACGGACACACCGTCCTTCGTAATCGTCGGCGCACCATATTTTTTGTCCAACATGACAAGACGACCACAGGGGCCCAGCGTTACCTTTACAGCCTGAGCAATCTGCTCGACACCGCTCAGCATCTTTTTGCGAGCATCTTCATTGTAAATCAACTGTTTAGCCATAGTTTTATTAAAACTCCTATACTATCTGTAGCTGCGGAACTCAGCGTTCCGTAACGAAATATCCGTTATCCGTAACATAACAAAAAACCACGCTTTCGGCAAGTTTTTTTTCACCTTACCATAAGCCTTCCAGAGTCTGCATATCAAGCAAAAGCGGCGTTCCGTCGGCGGCAGTCACCAAGAGCCCCTTGGACACCACGTTAAGCGGAGTTGTAGGCTTCACGGCAACCGTGCTGCGGCGAAGCAGGGTCAGGTTCTTGTCATACATGCCCACATAGCAGCTCCCGTCAATCTTGACAAGCACATAAAAGCTGTCATTGCTGCGCAAAAGCTCCGTTGTATCGGCAAGGGTCTCATCGCTCTGCTTGAGGATTTCAAGGCTCGTCGCATCGATGAGGCAGAGCTTTACCGCAGAATGGCCGTCATCAGCCCCGCAGACTGCGATAAAGAGCGAAGGATAGGTTGCGGCTGTTCCATCTTCCTGCGCTATGCGCACATCAGCCACCGTAAACACGGTCTTTCCCCGAATCTGCGTGACAGGGGAACTGAGGACCACTGTTCCCGTGTTTCCATCCACAGTGAGCAGACGGTAGAAGCCGCTCCTGTCATCTGCACCAAAGAGCCCCGTCAGGTAGCTGCTCGTGTCCACCTCCGGCACGGGCTTTCCCTGGTCAATCGCTATAGTCTGGCGCTCGGTCTTTACCTCTACGTTCTTCCGGTCGGCGAGCTGCTGCTGGGTCGTGGCGGTCTGCGCGGCA
>CAKZZK010000324.1 GCA_937885235.1 uncultured Treponema sp. | reverse complement strand
TATATACGACAAAGTCGCTTTCGAATTCTTGCGACAAATTCCCTTACGAATAATAGATTTTACCGTGATTCAATGCGAAGTGTTGACATTTCACATTTTAAATGTTAAAATAAAGAAGAGTACGTTTAGAGAGGAGATGCGATGAGGCACAAAATTATTTCTGTGTTTCTTGTTATCGCAGCATTGGTTTTAACTACAGTACAGATTGCCCCCTCTTTGTTGCAAAAGGACCCGCACAGGGCCGTCCAGAACACGCTTGTTGCTTCCCACATTTATGACTCATTGAGCAGGAGCGTTGAAAGACCAATCATCGTCGCCAGGAGCATGAGTGCGGATACATTCCTGAAGACTGCCCTTGAAGATGAAAATTCCGTGGAAAAAGAGGAGATGGAGCGGTTGATGGGCTCCTACCTTACCGCTATCAAGGATAAATTCGGCTATATAGCGGCATTTGTCATTTCAGAAAAAACACACCGCTATTATACGCCGAAGGGCATAGACAAGATTGTAAATCCGCAGAATGACCCCTACGACATCTGGTACCAGCTTTTTTTGGATTCCGGCAAGGACTTGGATTTGGACACTGACCGTGATCAGGTAAACGGCTATCGATGGACGGTGTTTGTAAACACCCGTGTTATCGGCGCGGATGGCTCCCTCCTCGGCGTGTGCGGGGTGGGGCTCTTTATGGATGACCTGCAGGAGCTGGTTTCAAGCTCGGAAAAAGAGTACGGGGTAAGAATCAACCTCATTGATCCGGAGGGGCTTGTCCAAGTGGACACGGATTCCAGCAACATCGAGAACGCCTACATTTCCGAAGCAATCGCAGACAATGCGACTGCGGATGCCTTTACGTATACTGAGCGCAGGTTTGGCGGCTTCCGCATAACTCGTTATCTGTCGGAACTTGAGTGGTATCTTGTTGTGCAGGGAGTCAGCAAGATTGAAAGCCGCACTAGCGTAAAGATTTCCCTTGTAATCCTCTATGCCCTCCTTGTCCTGAGCCTTATTTCTGTGTTCTTTGGGAAAAATGGCATTGCAAGGCATGAGCTGGTCAAATCTTCTTCCTCTGAGGATGAGCTCACAGGGCTGCCGAACCGCAATTACCTCAAAGACTCTTACGGAGAGCTGGGCGTTTTCAACACGACCCGCTACAAATCGCTCGCCGTATTCGATATTGACCGTTTTAAGGAAGCAAACGAGACTATGGATGGCGATGAAGTCATCCTCCTCGTTGTTGACTTTGCAAAAAAAGTGATAGGCGATCGCGGGCTTTTGTTCCGTTGGAGCGGGGACGAATTCGTCGCGTTTCTTGAAATGACTGCGGATGAAGCAGAAGAGAAATTCAAGATTTTCTGCGCAGAGGTGAAGAGCCGGATTGCTGTGACGGTATCTGTGGGCATTATCGAGGTGGACCTTTCAGAAAGCATAAAGACGAATTATCACAGGGCTGTGCAACCGTGTTATGCCGTAAAAGAAGCTGGTGGTAACGGAGTCTGCAGGCGATGAATAAGAAGCCGAAATATTCCTTGAAAGTTCAATTCATTGTCAGCGTTGTGGCGGGCATTGCCTTTGTCTTTGCCTTTATGGCAGCCCTTTTTCTCTTTATGCAGTCCCGTATGGTAAAGGAATATTGCGAGCAGGCAATCAGGCTTATATCGGAGAAAAAAATACTTGAGCTTAACGCCTGTTTCACCACCATAGAAAAGTCCGTGAATGAGGCGGAGACATATATTCTGGAAAGCATTGATGAAGATAGAATTTTAACTGATTCTGAATATGAAAAAGATTACATGGCGCAGCTTTCAAAAGAGTTGGTTCGTCTTGCAGGCTTTGCAAAAGGGGCAGTCTCCGTATATTTTAGGATGAATTTGGAAAGATTCGGAGGAAGTCGAGGCATTTTTTTGGAATGGAGCACAAGCGGCTTTTTGGGCGTGAAGCCTACAGATTTGACACAGTATTCTCCTACGGATATGGAGCGTGTCGGCTGGTATTACACCCCGATCTGGAAAGGCGCTCCGGTCTGGCTGCCCCCTTATGAGAACAAAAATATAAATATCCACATGATTTCCTATGTCATTCCGATTTATAGGAGCGATGAGCTTTTGGGCGTGGTCGGGATGGATATAAACCTTGCGACGCTTAAGGATATCATTGATTCTTTGCCGCTTGAAGATTTGCTTGGCGTGCTGATTGGCACAGAAAACAGTCTTGTGTATTTCACTAATGCGCATTTCTACCAGAAATCACTGGAATATTCTGCTGATGTTTCTGCCATAGCGGAGCTGTTTGCAAGCTCGGAAAGCGCAGGGCTTGAAAAATTCTTCTGGAATTCTGAGTTGCACTACGGACTGATGACGCCACTGGAAAACGGAATGTCGCTCGTGCTTGCCATGTCGCAGAAGGCCTTCTCAAAAGTGAAGATGAGGCAGCTGCTTACACTTCTCGTTTGCTTTGTGCTTGTCTCTCTTTTGATCTTTGCCCTTTTGTTTTTTATAGTAAAAAACGTCATCCGCCCCATCAGGACAATCACTGGCACCACGTTCAAGCTGGCGCGAGGTGAGCTTAATCTTGAAATTCCCTATAAGTCAAAGAATGAGCTGGGTATCCTAGCGGACAATATCCGTATGATGACCACCCAGATGAAAGAATACATTGCCCACATAAGCGAGCAGACGAAGAAAGAGCGCACGGCGAAGGAGCTTGCCCTTACCGAGAGCAAGAGCAAGAGCGAGTTCTTGGCGAGTATGTATCTTTCGCTGCATGAGATTGATATGGTGAATGATACCTTTGAAGAAGTGCATTCCCGCTCCTATGTCAGTAAAGCTATCAACGCTGCCGTCGGTCATGCGAATGATGTCATCCAGCATGTGATGGGGGAGCTTTCCGAAGAATGTACGCGGAAGGACATTGTTGACTTTGTGAACCTGAATACACTGGATGAAAGGCTCAAAGACAAGATAACTGTCAGCCAGGAATTTCTGAGTATGGGAGGGTACTGGTGCAGGGGGCGCTTCATTGTCATGGATCGGGCACCAGACGGAAGCTTATACCATGTCCTGTGGGCGGTGGAAAACATTCAGGAAGAGCGCAGCGAGCGCGAACGCCTGCGTAACGAGGCAGAGCGGCAGGCAGCGGCTTCTCAGGCAAAGAGCGCTTTCCTTGCGAACATGAGCCACGAAATCCGCACGCCTATCAACGCGGTGCTCGGCATGGACGAGATGATTTTGCGGGAGGCAGAGGACAGGACTATCCTTGGCTATGCGGCAAACATCAAGACCGCCGGCACGAATCTGCTTTCGATCATCAACGATGTTCTGGATTTCTCAAAGATCGAAGCGGGGAAGATGGAAATCATCCCCGAAAACTATGATGTTTCTTCGCTTGTGGTGGATCTGGTGAACATGATCCGCGAGAGGGCAGAAAGAAAGGGGCTTGCTTTTGTCTTGCAGACAGATCCGAAGCTCCCCAAGACGCTTTATGGCGACAGCGTGCGCATCAAGCAGTGCACCTTGAACCTGCTCACCAATGCCGTCAAATACACGAAGGCTGGCTCCGTCACTTTCACCGTGGGCTACTCCAAGATTGATGAGGACAAAATTTCCCTCGCGGTAAGCGTCAAGGACACGGGAAGCGGCATCAAGGCGGAAGATATGGACAAGCTCTTCTCGCCTTTCGAGCGGATTGATGAGGGCAAAAACAGGACTATTGAGGGAAGCGGCCTCGGCATGAGCATAGTCACCCGTATGCTCGCCATGATGAAGTCGAAGCTCGATGTTAAAAGCGAATACGGCGTTGGCTCTGTCTTTTCGTTTGCGGTGGAGCAGCCTGTCGTTGACTGGACGGAAGTGGGGGATATCACGGAGGCCTATCAGAAGAGCCTTGAGCAGATTATTGGCTACAAGGAAAAGCTCCGTGCCCCGCGTGCACGGCTCCTCTTTGTTGACGACACGGAGATGAACCTTGAGGTCATAAAGGGCTTGCTCAAAAAGACGGGAATCCAGCTTGACACTGCGCTGAGCGGGAAAGAGGCGCTCGAAAAAGTGCGGCAGAATGTGTATGACATCCTCTTCATTGACCACCGTATGCCTGAGATGGATGGCATTGAAACGCTCCACGCCATGCAGGCGATGAAAGAAAACCTGAGCAGGGAAAAGCCGTGCATAGCGCTGACGGCGAATGCGCTCACCGGGGTAAAGAAAATGTACCTTGACGAGGGCTTTACTGACTATCTTTCAAAGCCGGTCAATCCCGACAAGCTTGAAAATATGATACATGAGTATCTGCCCCCTGATTATCTTGAAGAGACGGGCGAGGATGAAACAGAGGAGAGCGGTGGAAACGCAGAGGGCAAGCTTCTTTCTGCCTTCAAAGAGATTGCAGGAATTGACGTTGACGCAGGGCTTGCAAACTGCGGAACGGAGGAGCTGCTTGCGTCAACGGTAAAGAAATACTATGCTTCGATTAACGAAAGGGCCGCCGAGCTGCAGCAGTTCTATGAGGCTGAGGACTGGAAGAACTACTGCACGAAGGTTCACGCGCTCAAGAGCACTTCCCGACTGATAGGAGCGCTGGAGCTTTCTGAGCAGGCGGCGTACCTTGAAGCTTGTTCTGAAAAGAAAGATGGCACGGAGGTGGCGGCAAAGCACAAGCCGTTCATGGACTTGTTTAGAAGCTACCGGCAGAAGCTTGAGCCCTTTATAAGGGCGACAGAAGCGGAGCAGGGCGAAAAGCCCCCGATTTCCGAGGAAGTGTTAAAGGAAAAGCTCTTGCAGATTGGCAAAGCTGCAGATGATTTCGATATAGATGGGCTGGATTTCCTCATAGCAGAGCTTTCTGCTGTTTCACTGCCGGAAGCGTTTGCGGACAGATTTTTGAAAATCCGCAGCTGTGTGGAGAATGTCGATTTTATTGCGTTGAAGAAATTACTTTCTGATTAAGGAGAAGTTCTGTGGTAAAAGAGCTGTTTGTTATTGGCGATGTGTCGCGTCTTGTGATAAAGGGTGTCGTAGAACAGTTGAAGACAACAGGTTGTGAGATTAAGGTTCTTGACCTTGAGAAGGATGATACACTGAGCAGTCTGCCTTCAACGCCGATTCATCTCGTTGTCTGCCTGTACTGGGGAATGAATCCGCACATACTTTGGCAGGTTTCCGAGCTGCAAAAGACTAATCCTATACACCTCTATTTGGTGGGAACCCAGGGTAACGTAACGCTTGAAGAAGAGCATTTCCTCAATAAGCTTGCATCTACCCGCTTTCCCAGCTATTCTCTGGATATAGAGCAGTTCATGAACATCATGGAAAAAAATGACCGGCAGAAGAAGCGCATCCTCGTTGTCGATGATGAGCCCATACTGCTGCGGAATATAAAGGCATGGCTTGGCGATGATTTTGATGTCTCCCTTGTCAATTCGGGAGAGGCGGCGTTGCAGTTCCTTGACTTGCATCCGATTGACCTCATGCTGCTTGACTACAATATGCCCGTCATGGACGGTCCTGAAGTGTTTAAGAAAATCAGGGCTGATGAGCGGCTCTGGAACCTTCCGGTGATTTTCCTTACGGCAAAGAATGACCGCGAAAGCGTTATGAGTGTGATGAACTTGAAGCCTGCGGGCTATATCTTGAAGAGCAAGACTCCCGATGAAATCAAGAACGCCGTCAAGGATTTCTTCAAGAACCGTATTGTGCGTGTCTGAATTATGGGACGGCAGCGGGCGGAAAAGCTTCATGGTGCCGAGGCTTTTGAAGCGTATTACTCCTCGCTCTTTGGCGGGCGCTGGCAGTCGCTGCGGGCGGCTTTGCTTGCGGAGGGTGTGCATGTCGCTCTGAATATGGGAGGGGCTGAGCCGTACTATCTTGATCCTGCGAGCGTATGCGCGGCGCTCTGCCTGCCGGTGGCGGGCAAAAGCCGTCTCTTGGACCTCTGTGCTGCTCCCGGCGGCAAGACGCTGGTGCTTGCGGGGAATATGGATGCCGAGGCGCGGCTTTTCAGCAATGAGCGCTCTCCTGCGCGTGTACAGCGATTAGCGGATGTAGTGGAGAAAGTCCTGCCCGCTGAAAGGGCAGGCAGGGTGCAGGTGAGCTGCAGCGATGGAGCCAGATGGTGCCGCCGCGAAAGCGAGTGCTATGACGCCGTCCTTCTTGATGCTCCTTGTTCAAGCGAAAGGCACGTGCTTGCCGATGATAAGTACCTGAAAGACTGGTCTTCCGCACGGATAAAGTCTCTTGCCATTGAACAGTGGGCGCTGCTTTCCTGCGCATGGCGTCTGCTTGCTCCGGGGGGAAGCCTGCTCTATGCCACCTGTGCGCTTGCGCCGCAGGAAAACGGCGAGATGGCAGGACGCTTGAAGAAGAAGTTTCCAGAAGCCCGTTTTGCCTCTAAAGCTGAAATGCTCGCTGTCTTTGAGCAGAACCGCGCCTCTTTTTCCGGCATACTGGACGAGGGCAGGGGAATGCTTCTGCAGAATGTGTTTGCCTCTGCGGAGGACAGCGGGGAAGGGCTTCATATACTGCCCGATGTTTCCGGCGGTGCAGGGCCGCTTTTCTTTGCCCTCGTTCAAAAATCCTAAAAAAACAAGCATATTATTTCTTGTAAAGCTGCTTGTTTTGGGCTAAAATGGCTCTGGTATGAAGGTAGATGCTAACAGGCAAATATTGCAGCAGATTGCAGCGTTAAAAGAAAAGCTTTCTCATATCAGGGATATTGATATCCTTCTGGAAAATACGCTGAGTGCGGCCCGCGAGATTGTCCATGCAGATGCAGGTTCCATCTATGAATACACCGAGTCTGAGAACAGGCTCCGCATTCGCTACAGCCAGAATGACACGCAGCAGCGGAAGCTCTCTCCCGGAGAAAAACTGCCCTACGTCTCTTTTTCCCTGCAGGCAACGGCGAAATCTATCTCCGGCTACAGCGCCTTGCACAAGAAGATTATCAATATCCCCGATGTCTATGCGATGGACGACTATCTGGATGCGGATCGCACGGAAAAACGTCCCTATAATTTTGACAGCACCAATGACATTAAGACGGGCTACCACACAAAGTCTATGCTCACGCTGCCCCTCGTCATAACGAACGGCATGGTGCTGGGCATCCTCCAGATAATCAATGCGCAGGACGAGGCGGGGAATATAGTGCCCTTCAGCGAGGAGGCGGAATTCTATGTGTCCTATTTTGCCTCCAGCATTGTGCAGGTCTATGAATACGCCTATCTCACCAAACAGCTCATTGAACGGCTGGTGAAGATGGCAAACTACCGCGATCCCCGCGAGACGGGCACGCATGTGGAGCGTGTTTCAAGCTTTTCCCTTGAAATATATGACCGCTATGCCGTGAACAAGCATATCCCTGAAAAGGAGAGCAATAAGTTCCGTGATAATTTGAAGTTAGCCGCTAAGTGCCATGATGTAGGCAAGGTGGCTGTTGCTGACAAGATACTCAAAAAGGAAGGCCTGCTCAGCGCGGAGGAGCGTTCCATCATGAAGGGGCATACCTGCATTGGCGCCCAGATATTTACCCCTGCCGACAATGACCTTGATGCCATGGCGCGTGATGTCTGTCTGCATCACCATGACCGCTGGGACGGGAGCGGAGCTGGCTATCCGGGCAATTATGATTATATGAGCTATGTTCCCGGCACAATGGTGCCTGATGATTCTGCCCCCCTCAAAGGCGAGGCTATTCCGCTTGCTGCCCGCATTGTCGCCCTTGCCGATGTCTACGATGCGCTGAGGCACAGGCGCTGCTATAAAGAATCTTGGACACTTGATGATACCCTGCAGGAAATCCGCAGCGAATCGGGACGGCAGTTTGACCCTGAGCTTGTGGAGGCTTTTATGCAGGTGGTTGACCGCATTGAGGCAATCAATTCAGATTTGCAGTAGTTTTGCCAGACTGCTGCTGAAATTTTTTACATCTTTTTCGCTGTAGGTGTTCCAGCGGGCTGTCGCGATGCCTAGCGCCTGCATCTGCAGGCTCAGTTCCCGCTCGGCGAGCATTTTGCTCAGTATGTTTTCGCTAAATATGACGCCCCTGTCATTGAGTACGGTGATGCCTTTTTTGACGAGACGCTGCGCGAGGGGCAGGTCGCGGGTGACGACGATATCTTCAGCCGTGCTTTCTGCCACTATGATGTCATCTGCCGCATTCTCTATTGTTTCGGAAACACGCATTGTAAAAAGCGGATTTTGGATTGAAAAGGGGATAGTGCGGTTGGCAACGTATGTTACTTTGATAGCCTTGGAGGCTGCTGTCTGCAGAATGATGTTTTTTGCTTTTGCAGGGCAGGAGTCGGCATCTACCCAGATGTGCTTATAACGCATTGCCATGATGCCGCCTTAACCGAGCACCTTTTCGAGGCTCTTTATCATTTCAATGGTAATTCGTTCGGCCTCGGCATCATTGGGATTGTGCAAGGCTCGTGAATAGGAAGCATTTTTCTGCTTCTCTTTGTAGAGTTCATCCACGAGCGTTATCCCTGCCATGATGCTCATCTGGGTGGGATCCTTCAAATGGTTGCTTCGCTTAATAGTCTCGATGATTTCCGTGTAGTAAGAAAGCAGCTTCTTTAGATAGATGTCGTCTTCACTTGCCTGCACGGTAAACGAGGCACCAAGCAGATCGATTTGGAGCCTTCCCATTGCTTCTGCCAGATATTAGAAGATGTCGAACTGTCCGTTAAGCGAATTGCTGTCCTGCTGCGGTGCAGGCTGCTCAAGAGCAGGCTGCTCAGAAGCAGATGGCTCTTGGGTAGCAGCTTCTTCTTCGGGAGCTCCTTCATCTTCCTGCTCTTCGTCCTCATCATCCTGTACAATCTCGTAGCGGAATGGAATTTCTTCCTGCTGAGGCGCGGAGGCAGTTTCCTGCTGTGCAATGGGTTCCTGCCTGTCAAACGAAACCTGCGTCCGTTCCACAGCGGCAGGCTCTGGCGAACCGTCTGTGCTGTTTGCAATAGCATCAAGACGGCTCAGTACGTTCAAGATGCCTTCCTCGATCTTGCCTTGATTTGTTTCAAGAGAAGAAACTAACTCCGCTTTTGCAGCCAAGGAATTTGAAAGCTCTGCGCATTTGCTGCGCAAAGCATCGTTGTCTGCTTTGAGCCGTGTAATCTCGCTCTGCATGGCAGTAATTCTTTCCACGGCAGTTTCTACTTTTTTCTGCAATAACAAAACTTGTTCGAGAGAAATCATCTTTTTTTCCTTATGCCTTTATTGCGTTCTTTGCTACTTCCACGACAGCCTTGAATGCCGTGGGATCTTCAATAGCCATGTTGCTCAGTGCCTTGCGGTTGAGAGTAACACCTGCCTTTGTGAGGCCGTCAATAAAGCGGCTGTAGGAAATGCCCTGCTCGCGCACAGCGGCATTGATACGGGCAATCCACAGCGCACGGTAATCGCGCTTTTTAAGCTTGCGTCCAGAATAAGAGTGGTCAAGCGCCTTTACAACGGCATCTTTCGCAGCCTTGTAGTTGGACTTCCTGTCACCATAGAAACCCTTTGCCAGCTTTAAGATTTTGGCACGGCGGTTCTTTCTCTTTGATCCATCTATCGCTCTTGGCATTGTCTTCCTCCTCTATCAGCCATAAGGCAGCATCTGCTTGCGTACTCTCTTTGCTGCATCTTCAGAGAGCATACCCGCATGGCGGAGGTGCATCTTGCGTTTGGGCGATCTCTTGGTCAGAATATGACGAAGATTCATCTTCTTGTGCTTTACTTTTCCAGTGCCGGTAAGGCTGTAGCGCTTGGCTGCAGACTTCTTCGTTTTCATCTTGGGCATTTGTTAAACCTCACTTCTTGACTTTGGAACCCAGCGTCATAGACATGAAGCGCCCGTCCATAGCGGCGGGTTTTTTAATGACGTATGAGCCTTCCTCAAGCCGTTTTTCTACTTCTTTCAGGACATCAAAGCCGAGCTCGGTGTGAGCAAGTTCACGTCCGCGGAAACGGATGGTAACTTTTACCTTATCGCCTTCGTTTAAGAATTCCTGAACATGCTTTGCTTTCGTATCAAGGTCACCTGCGCCTATCTTTGGCTGCATACGGATTTCCTTGAGCTTCAATACTTTCTGGTTTTTCTTGGAGTCGCGGAGTTTTTTCTCCTGTTCAAACCGGTATTTTCCGAAATCAAGTATCTTGCAAACTGGTGGGTTTGCGTTGGGCGAAACTTCAACAAGGTCGAGCTCTCGCTCCTTTGCCATTCTGAGGGCTTCCAGAGTAGGGATAATTCCCTTTTGATTCCCTTCATTATCAATGAGTCTGATCTCACGTACACGTATCTGTTCGTTGATACGCATTCCCTTATTGTCTGCCAACGCTCCTCCTTGAGTCTTTGCCAAACTCCTGTTTGTATACATACTTATTAAGCATAGTTCGTATTTTAACAGAAAATAATTGCTTTTGTCTAGTATAATAAGGCTATTTTATATGAAAAAGCTAAATATTGCTTTCGCTTTCCGGGCTTTCCTCTGCTTCTGACGCCTTTGCCTCTGTCTTGGCACCGAGCTCACGGACTATGATGTGCAGTGTCGCCGCAAGAATGCAGAGCACAGCGCAGGGGACGCGGTAGTATGTGGGAACCTCGTTATAAAACCACATTGTTTCGCAGAGCGCCGGTATGAAGAGGGGAACGAGGGCGCCGACGAGCTTGATGGCTGCCAGCACTTTCTTTCTATTATATATACTTCTGCATGCACTGTTTGCCAAAGTGCTGAGGATGAGCGGCATGGCGATGAAGAGCAGCGGTTTTATGAAGGTGAGGAAAACGGCATGCCGCTCCCTGCCTGACATGATGGTGTAGGGGAGGTATGCCGCATAAAAACCTTCCAGCAGGGGAAAGATGGCATCGCTTTTGTAGAGCCAGTCGTCTTTTGAAAACAGGAAGAAAAAGAGGCAGAGGGCTGCGACGGGAATGAGGGTGTCTTTTGTCAGCAGATGGAGGTATGTTGCCCCCATATCTTCGGTGTAGAGATAGGAGGAAAATATAAAAAATTCTCTGAAAATGCAGGTGCCAATGGCGGCGAGCAATCCGATTATGGCGGGTGGAACAAATGCGCTTTTTGTATAGTATTTGTTAGCAAGCATAAACCAGAGCATAATAGAAGGAATTGCAGTCAGAAGGAAAATATACATGGTATGAGAGTAGCACGTTGCGCCCTCTTGTGCAAGGTGCTTAACGGCATCTCGAAAAACTCAGCTGCGGTGACTTTTTATGCACGGAATGGGCATTTGCTTCTTGAATTTAAATGATAAAAAGCGTATGCTAGAACTACGGTTTAGTTTTAAATAATCCAAATATAGAGGAGTATTTATGTTCAGTTACAAGGAAATCGGTTTGGTGAATACCAAGGACATGTTTGCCAAGGCCATGAAGGGGCACTATGCAATCCCTGCGTACAATTTCAACAACATGGAGCAGTTGCAGGCCATTATTCAGGCGTGCGTAGAAACAAAGTCTCCTGTTATCCTGCAGGTGTCAAAGGGTGCGCGTAATTATGCCAACAAGTACATTTTGCGCAACATGGCGCGCGGCGCGGTTGAATATGCGCATGAGCTGGGAGCGGACATCCCGATTGTGCTGCACCTTGACCACGGTCCCAGCTTTGAAGTGGCAAAGGACTGCATAGACAACGGTTTCTCTTCCGTGATGATTGATGGCTCTGCACTGCCTTATGACGAGAACGTAAAGCTCACCAAGCAGGTTTGTGATTATGCCCACAGCCAGAAGGATTATGTTACCGTTGAAGGCGAGCTCGGCGTGCTTGGCGGCGTGGAAGATGATGTCGCCGCCGAAGAGAGCAAGTATACCAAGCCTGAGGAAGTTCAGGACTTCGTGTCCAAGACTGGCGTTGATTCCCTTGCAATTTCCATCGGCACTTCGCACGGGCGCTGCAAGTTTACCCCGGAGCAGTGCAAGCTGGTGGACGGCGTGCTCATTCCTCCGCCACTTGCTTTTAATGTGCTCAAGGGCGTTGAAGAGAAGCTGCCTGGCTTCCCGATTGTTCTGCACGGTTCCTCTTCTGTTCCCGTCGAATACGTCAAGGAAATTGAAAAGTATGGCGGAAAGATCCCGAATTCCGTGGGTATTCCCGAAGAGCAGCTGCGTGAGGCCGCTAAGAGCGCTGTCTGCAAGATCAACATCGATTCAGACGGACGCCTTGCCATGACAGCGGCTATCCGCCGCATCTTTGCTGAGCAGCCGGATGTATTTGATCCGCGCCTCTATCTGGGGCCTGCCCGCGACGAGCTCAAGAAGATGTATATGCGCAAAAACATCGATGTGCTCGGCTCTGCTGGTCACGCTTTTGACAAATAGCAGAGTTTTCTGCTCATAGTTTCTGAGTGGATCAGGCGCGGGGTGCTTTTGCCCGCTGTGCTTGGTTCACTGTTCCATAAAAAAGAAAAGAAGAATGGCTAAACCATTTGACAAAGTATTAATATGGAAATATAATGAACTAATGAATTTCTAAATGCTATTATGGTTTTCAAAAAGGGAATGCCTGTCGAGGCGAAAGTTTTAGGGTGTTTCTGATAAAAAAACTGTATTGGTATTTCCAATTCATGACGATAAGTTACAGAAAGGTGTTTTCCAGTTAAGAAAACGGGGGAACAGAATTCAAGGAGATTTCGAATGAAAAAGGGCGTAGCTGTTTTTGGAGGCCTTATTCTTGCGCTCGCAACCTGTCTGCCGGCAGTTGCACAGCCAAATATTAAGGCAGTGGAGACTATTGTTGTCGATAACTTCGATGCTCAGGATGGGGGCTGGAAGGTACAGGCAAGTCGTTATGCATCTGAGGGATATCCCGTCCTCAAGTATTTTGAGGGCATCCCGCACTCTCTGAGCGTATATCAGCCGTCTGATGTACCTGCTTACGTGCTTGGTGTAAAGACTGCTTTTGACCGCAAGGGTGACAACTGGTTTGAAGTGTATCAGGAGAACGAGTATGAGTTCCGCGGCACTGTTACCCAACTTGATTTCTGGGTGTGGGGCGCAAACTACAACTACAACTTGGAGCTCTTGGTTCGTGATGCAGAGGGATGCGTGCATAGCTTGAACGCAGGCAGCCTGAAATTTCAGGGATGGCGCAACATCATCCTGAATGTGCCGACATGGATCAACCAGCATTCTCGCCTCCGCAATGGCCGCAGGAACCTTTCTTTCGTTGGTTTCCGCGTGCGTTCTGCAAGCAATGAGGCTGTTGATAATTTTGTGATTTATTTCGATAATCTCAAGTATACTTCTAATACCCTGTCCAACATATATGACGGATACGCACTTAAAGATGCGGATTTCGGAAGTGGTGACGGTGAATAATCGATAGGTGGTAGGTAAAAGATGAAAAAGATTTATTTGGCTTTTCTTGCAGCCGCAGTAGTAGCGACTGGTGCGGCTTTTGCCCAGAGCAATTCAAATGGTTCTACAAGCATTGCTGATCCCGATGCTTCTATTATTGGTAATGACAGCACCCGCGAGGCTCTTCGCGAGGTGAGCGTTGACCGTTTTGAGCGCGAGGGTTTCTGGAACGTGCATTGTTCCCCCGACTATGGCGTTATTTCTGGCCGCCTCTTTGATGGCAGTCCGGATGCAAAGGATCCGCTGAACGATATCAACAACAAGGAGTTTACTGATACCAAGGTCTTCGGTGCCAAGATTGAGTTCTTCCGCCGTGGCGTGAATTCCTTCTATATTACTGCAGCCCGTCCGCTTCCTATTGAAGGCGTGACCAAGACTGTTTCTGTGTGGGTCTGTGGCCGCAATATGGCTCATCAGCTCTGGTTGTTGGTGCAGGATTATAATGGCAACAACTTTGAAATCTGGATGGGTTCTTTGGAATTCAGCGGATGGAAGAAGCTGACCACTGCTATTCCTCCGTCCACAGATGGCGAGCATGGCATTATTCAGTCAAGCGTGTATTATGGCAACAAGCCTGGTCTGCGCGTTGTTGGTTTCCGTGTAGATTGCAACCCCATGGAAGCTCAGGGTTCTTACTACATCTATCTTGATGACCTGCGCGCTGTGACTGACCTCTATGATCAGGAAAACAAAGATCCTGATGACATGATGGATAACTGGTAATTAATCCTCCAAGATTAAGATAGCAAGAAGTTTAGACCTGTAGATGCATGGTGCATTTACAGGTCTTTTTGTTTGTTTAGCTGATGCTATAAGTGTAAGCCCTGCCTTTGTTTTTGCCGCGCTTGATAAGCCCGAGCCTGAGATAGAGCCAGAGCATAAGGTTTGCTTCGCTTCTCTTTATCTTTTTCCCTTCGGCAAGCAGGGCATCGCAGAGCTCCTTTGCAGTGAAGGTAGAGGAAAGCGAGCGGGGCAGCAGGGCGAGGTAGGCGGCGGGACCGCAAAAGCTTTTCGTGCTTTCTATGCTGAGCAGCCGTTTATCGTCTTTGAGCCAATTTTTTTTTATCCGCCTCA
>CAKZZK010000323.1 GCA_937885235.1 uncultured Treponema sp. | reverse complement strand
GACGCTCTTCCGATCTGAGGAAACGGGGGACTTGCGTACAAGCAAGAACTTCAAACTTGGCTGGCGTGTTGACTGGCCCATGCGCTGGAACGAAGAGAAGGTGGTATTTGAGCCGGGCGGCAAAGACCACATCAGTCCCGGCGGCAGCTATGATACGGCAAAGTTGGTAAGCAAGAAGGTTTATGGCTGGGATGCGCCCGTCACTATGAAATACGATTTCGTCAAGCTCAAGGGCGTACCGGGCAAGATGTCAAGCTCCAAGGGAAAGGTCATTTCTCTTGTGGACGCGCTGCTTGTATACCAGCCTGAAGTTCTGCGCTATATCTTTGCGGTGAACAAGGTTGACCATGAGTTCAGCATCAGCTTTGACCTTGACGTTATTACGATGTACGAGGCTTATGACCGCATGGAGCGCATTGCGTGGGGCATTGACAAGGCAAAGAGCGATAATCTGTTTTTGAACGAAAAGCGCGTCTACGAGCTTTCCCAGATTGAGCCGGGCTTTCCTGCCGTTATGCCGTATCAGGTGCCGTTCCGCCAGCTCACCACGCTTTTGCAGACGTATTCCGGCGACATCGATGCGGTTATCGCATCTCTGGGCGATGTGAAGCCTGAGCAGGAGGAGTGCCTGCGCCGCCGCTGTGCCTGCGCGTGGTACTGGGTCACGGAATGTGCACCAGAGGAATTCAAATTTGCCCTGCGACTTGATGGCGGCAAGGAAAATCTGGATGAGCTTGCGGCAAAGGCTGTGTGCGAAATCCGCGACACCGTTGTGCCCGCCCTCGAACAGTTTGCCACGGACAAGGATTTGCAGCAAAAGCTCTACGACATTGCCACTTCTTTGGGAATGCAGTCCAAGGATCTGTTTACGGTGATGTACCACGTGCTCATCGGCAAGGACCAAGGACCCCGGCTTGCGAATTTTATGCGGATTATCGGGAAGGAAAAGCTTTTGAAGATTCTTTCTGTGTACTAGGGAGTGTTCGCTATTGCGGAATGGATTCCAGTAAATCTTCCCATTGCACTCCCGCGCCGGCGGATACATCTCTGTGCAGTACTGCGCCCGTTACTGTGTCCGTGAAGTCAGGGGCAATGCCTGGAGTGAGCACTTTTTCCGTGCGCAGGACAGCGATATCTTCCGCTTGAATGCGTTCGCCCTTGTGCATGGCGTGTACGTAATGTAGGGATCGGTTTGTGCGTCCGTAATTCGCGCGCTCGCTTTCGGCAAGGCGTTTGATGCCACTGCCCAAGACTGTGTGTACCTTTGCTTCTCCGTATTCATCGGCAAGCTGCTTTATGATTTCTGCCTGCGCAGGGGTGAGAGCGAGCGCGCCGCTGCCAATAGTGGCACCTTCTGCTAAGCCGCGTGCCTGAGCTTCCCTGCCATAACGCGCCAGCAGTACCTCTGTTTGATGCACGGCATGTACCATCTGCGCAAACTGTACCGGTTCCAGTGCGACAGGGTCGTCCAGTCCATCGGTTTTGCGGCTTAAGGTGATATGCTTTTCTATCATGCACCCTCCCGTCATCGTCGAGAGTACGGGGACAAGCACGGGGTCAAGGCTGTGATCGCTTATGCCAGTGGGAATACCGAAAACACGGTGCAGTGTATCAACACAGCGTACATTGTATTCGCTTTCCGGCGCGGGATAGAAAGTAAGGCAATGCAGAAGGGTGAGTGGTGCAAGCGGTAGTGTGCAGTCTTTTTCCTGTGTTCCGTTGCTGCCTTCCAGAATATCGATGGCCTTTTCAATATCTCCCAGTTTTGATACTCCGCTGGAGATGATGAGCGGAATTCTTCTATAGTATGAAGCACATTCTTGTAGAAGAGGAGTATGATTTACTTCGGGACTTGCAATCTTGATGGCATCCGGCTTGATGGCGGCAAGTTCATGCAGCGAACGTATGCCAAAAGGTGAACAGGCAAAGAGCATACCTTTTTTATGTGTGTAGGCGAGGCAGTCAGCAAAAAATGACGGGGGTACTTCCAATGCTTTGAAACGGTCATAAAGCCTGACCTTTCCGCCGGGCAAAGCAACAAAGCCCGTATCTGGATGCAAGATTTCTTCTGCATAGACCCATTGGAATTTCACTGCATCTGCTCCTGCCTCTGCGGCTGCATCTATGAGCGCGAATGCCTTGTCCAGGGAGCCGCCATGCGCGGTCCCTATTTCTGCAATAATTGTCATGAAGTTATCATAGCACAAATTGCCACTGTGTGCTACAATTATCTTTTACTGTAAGCCGGCGGATGTTCCCGCATCATCCAGATGCATGATGTAGTCCTTGTGCGCCATGAGCACAAAGTCTTTGCTTTCAAGCTCGGCAAAGAGTGCATCCAGCTCCGTTTCGCTGGCAGGTTCTTTGAGCGCGAGTGTGCACATATTGAGGTTGTGCATGATGTAAAGCACATTCATGTCATATTCGTCTGCGAGGGCATATATCTGTTCGTCACTGGTACCTTCCTCCACGCTCAGAATGACCGTTTTTGCTGAATATTCAGCTTCAGTCCCTTTTTCGATAAGTGTGGTAGGGTGGGCTGAAACAGTTTCTTTCATATATTCCTTCTCTGTTCTGTCTGTACTGCTCTCCGTTGATTTGCAGCCGCCGACAATACAGCAGAAAGTACAAAGAATGGTACAGATGATGATTGTTTTTTTATCCATAAAAATATAACCCCTTATTATAGAAGTATTATAACATATAATGCAGGGGATTGAGCTTCAATTTTTCTGGAATAACGTTATTTTATTTGCAATTTTTTCATAATGGATTTATACTAAAATAACATTGTATTAAGGAAAGGAGTGTTTTATGGCGGGAACAAAAGAATCGAAACCGAAAACTTCAAAAGCAAAAAGCAAGGCTGTTGAAACGGATGAAGACGAGGAAATGCAGCCTGAAGAAAAAAAGCAAAATGATGTCGGAAAGATAATCCTTGATTATATTGATAAAGGTGTGGAAGTTTCCCAGAAAGGCTTTAGAACTGCGAGCAAGGCTATCAGCGATTTTGGTGATAAGTCTGTGCTGACTTTGGAGCTAACTCAGCTGAAGAAAAATCAGAAGAAAGAATTTACCGCGTTGGGAATGGCTGTGTATGAGAAGCTGTCTGCTTCAAAATCTGCTACAGTGAGCTCTGATGACGAAGGTATTGGCGAAGTTGTAAAGTCCATCGACAAGATTGCGAAGGATATAAAGAAGCACGAAAATGCCCTTAAAGGAGGCAAGAAGTCTTCGTCAACGAAAAAAACTGCAGCAGACAAGAAAGAGCTGTCGGAGCCGGTGGCAAAAACCACGAGAAAAACGAGAACGGCGAAGACTGCATCTAGCGAAGAAACAAAGTCTAAGACGACAAAGGCAAGTCGTTCCCGCTCTTCTTCTAAGAAGAAAGAAAATACAGAAGAGGATAAATAAATTTTTTTCAAAAAAAAGCGAAAAAGTGTTGACATAAAAAGTATGGCGTGATATAGTCATACTCACCTGCCGCTAAGAGCAGGGCGTTATTTGACAGAAAAGGGAAGGAAAGGAAGAAATGACAGCCAGCCGAAAGGCTGGAAGTGCATAGCCAGCAAGGTACCGTGTAATAAAACGAAACGGCACATGCAGACCTGATTCAATTAGAGAGGGAGAAGTGGTTGGAATCTTAGTCCCGGAAGGGGCTTAGGAATAATCATG
>CAKZZK010000322.1 GCA_937885235.1 uncultured Treponema sp. | reverse complement strand
CTCCCAGACGCAGGACATCCTCACAAAGATAAAAAAAGAGCTTGAAAAGCCGAACCCTGACTGCACGCAGCTTGCATTCTTTGCCCACACGCTTAAAGGCAGCAGCGCGGCGGTCAGCGTGCACAAACTTGCAGACTGCGGCAAAACAATGGAAAACGCAGCGCACGGACAGGACCTGACGGCTTTTGAAGCCTCCCGCACCACCTTTGCGCTGGATTTTCTCACACTCAAACAACTCGTCAGCTATTGGAGTTCAGCACTATGAAAGACAAACAATTCATCAAGACAAACTATCACTGCCACTGCACTTTTTGTGACGGCCATAATACAGCCGAGGGAATGGTACAAGAGGCGATAAAACGCGGCTTTTCCATTCTGGGATTCAGCTCTCATTCACTGTACCCCTTTGCCAGCAGCTGGCATATCCCGCTGCAAAACTTTGATGCCTACTGCGGGGAAATCCGCCGGCTGGCGCAAGTCTATGCGGAGAAGCTGACAGTGCTTTGTGGCTTTGAAGCGGACTATGTAAGAAATCTTTCTGTACCAGACAAGGAAGCCTACAGGCGCTTTGCTCCCGACTACCTCATTGGTTCCGTGCACTATATAACAGGTGACGGCGGTTCCTTCGAGGCAGACGGCAGCGAGGAATCGGTGCGCAGGGGCATCGAGCTCTTTTTTGCGGGAAACGCACAGCGTGCCGTGCAGACATACTTTACCCTAGAGCGGGAAATGTTGCAAAGCAGCAAGTTTGACATCATCGGCCATCCCGACCTCATCCGAAAGCAGAACTGCAAGGTCAGGGAAAAGCTTTTTGACGAAGGGGCAGACTGGTACAGGGAGGAACTTTTCGCTACAGCAAAGGCTATAGCAAGCGCGGGCGTGTGCGTTGAAATAAATACCGGCGGCATGGCACGGGGCTACCTTGACGGGCCGTATCCCTCGCCAGACTTTCTGCACATCCTGCATGAGATGGGCGTTCCCGTCACCATCAATTCAGACGCGCACCGCTGCGAGCACCTTGACTACGCTTTTGACGAAGCAATAGAATACATAAAAGCCGCCGGCTATACAGAACTTGCATTCTATACAGCCGACGGCTTCCATACACAGCAAATTTAATTTGTTTTTGTCTAGTTTAGCGGTTACGCTTTTCCTCCTGCGTCTGGCAGGGAATGCACAGCGCGGCATAGGGCAACGCCTCAAGCCGCGCCTGTGGAATTTCCTTTCCGCATTGTAAGCACAAACCGTAGGTGTTCAGCTTGATGCGGTTCAGCGCATTGTCTATCAGCTTCAAACGCCTGTTCGCTGCCTCGCCGAGAGAATTGAGCAGGCTGCGGTCTATGGTATCAGAAGCGATGTCTGCGTCATCTCCCGTATCGCTCGTCTCTTTCAAAGTTTCCAGCTGTTCATCCCGTCCGACCAGTGCGGCAAGTATATCTTTGCGTAATGCTAATAATTTTTCTTTTTGGGAATCACAAAATTCTTGATTCATAATTTCTCCTTGTTGACAATCATGCTTATTTCGTACATACTAGTATACGCAAAAAATCCTAAAAAAGCAAATAAATTCTGGAGGAATTTGTGGCCACAAAAGATGAAGCGATTGAGGTCGTAGGTATAGTAAAAGAAGCCCTGCCGAATACTATGTTCCGTGTAGAGCTTGAGAACAAACACATTATTTTAGCCCACCTGAGCGGCAAGATGCGCAAGCATTACATCCGCATTGTCCCCGGTGACAGCGTAAAGGTAGAACTTTCTCCCTACGATTTGAACCGCGGGCGCATTATTTTCCGCGAGCGTTAATTTTTTTCACGAGCAAAGATATATTTAACTGAAGAAACCGCATCGATAAGGCCACGAAAGCCTGCGATGAGGCAGATGATGTTGAGAGGGAAGAAAAACGCAAAAATCCTCAGCGCTCCAAAACCAAAGAGGGCTTGAACTACTCCCTTGCCAAACATGCGTAGCCCTGCAGAGCGAGAAAGATTTTGTGCCTGACGGGAAGTCCATGTATACGTCTGCTGCCCCGCAGTATCAGTGCGCTGGCTGTTGTGAGTGCGATAGGTGTAATAATATGTCCCCGTCTTCTTGAAGAATTCTTCAAAGGGATCAGCTGTGCCGTAAGTACCAGTGCCCGCAGAGTTCTCGGAAGAATAGCCAGAACTGCCATACATAGTCGAAGATGCGCCCATATCATACTGCTTTCTTTTTGACTCGTCTCCAAGCACAGAATACGCAGCATTCACCTCTTTGAATTTCGCCTCTGCCTCGCTGTCTCCCGGATTTCTATCGGGGTGATACTTAAAGGCGAGGTTGCGGTAGGCTTTCTTTATTTCATCTGCACCAGCACTCTTGCTGACACCAAGGATTGCATACAAATCTTCCATAAGACGCTATCTTCTCCCA
>CAKZZK010000321.1 GCA_937885235.1 uncultured Treponema sp. | reverse complement strand
ACATTGGGAAGCTTTTTTTTAGCCGAGACCGCTAATACTTTTGAAACTGGCTCGGGTCTGTATTTATTGAAACCTCGTCGTGTTCAAACTCAACACTTATCGCTACCGACTGGAATTGTTTTAAGTCCTCTGGAATATCAAGTACGGCTACGGTTCTATCTGGCAAATCAACAGGGCACCGAAGCTCAGAATCCTTGGGAAAAGGTTCTATGGTATATATGATGGCAGAAATTCTCTTTCCAGTCCTGTTGATATAGGTGGCTTGAAATTTTTCAGATTTAATCACCGTCTCTTTACTACATCCACAACAGAGCAGAGCGAGGCTGATAATAAAAATAGAGACAGCATTTCTTTTTTTCTTAAGCATACTATTCCTTCTCCTTCTATAAAAAGCAGTACCTCACGGGATTAAGACCCGTATCATTGTGTGGCTTATAATCCTTCTGCACACCTATTCTTCGCGCACTATAGCATTATTCTGAGTCATTTCGCAGATGCCGCACGGACAGGGAGCACTAAGTCCTAGTGCGCCCTGTCTGTGCCTTGAAGCCCTGTCCTGCCTCAAACGCACCCTTCTCTTGTTAAATAACAAGGTGCCGGTCGCTTCTCTGAACAGGGTTAAGATGAAGCACCAGACAGTCCCCATAAAGCTATTTTAAACTGTGCCTGTAAACGACATCAGTAAAAAATGTTGCTTTGCTATAAAGCACCTTCAAAAATAACCAAGTTTGACTAACTGGTTATTCAAAACGCAATATATTATCAGTATAACTATTAATATTTGAATAGTCAACCCCTAAATTTATCATCAAAACTCAATAAAATTTTATCATGGGATTTAGAGAAAATTTAAAAGAAGAGCTGGCATACCAAGACATGAAGGTGAAAGAATTAGCGGAAAAGACCGGTATAAGCAAGCATACGCTAGACCATTATCTTACGATCAATGGAAGCCAGCCCCAGGTGGAATTAGCTGTAAAAATTGCACAAGCTTTGAATGTTTCTGTGGAATATCTTGTGTTGGGAAAAAAGGAAATCCAGACAAAGCCTTCTGAATGGGATACGAGTGCGCTTACAGAAAAAATCAAGCTGCTTTCACATAGCGATTTTAAATTTGTAAAAAAACTTGTCAATCTGCTTACATAAAACAGCCACAGCGACAGCATTTATTCAAAAAGGCAAGGAGTTTTCAAACTGGCTGCACAAAATTTCCGAAAGCACTGTGTTTACAGATGGGAATCAGTCTGTTTTCAAGCCGTAAACAGGCTGTTTACGGCTTGGATGATGCAGATAATTCTGTCCGTGAGGAACATCATCTAAAGTGGCACAGAAGTATACTCCGAGGCACCTTAAAGCCAAAAGAAGGCATTAATTCCCTGCGCCAGAGCGCACTACTCGGAAACCGAGCGTCGGGCCCTGCGAATCTGGACTAATGCTGATTGCGTGCGCAAGTCCCCAGTCCATAAAGTTAAAACCGCCACCACGCACGCCTCGGTATACAGGGTCAGTATCGAGTATTCCTCCGTGTTCATCCCAGCACCATTCTTCCACGTTGCCGCTCATATCGTACAGCCCCCATGCGTTTGGCTTCTTGCCCATCACCTCGTGCATGTGGCCTTCGGCGTTTTTGGCATACCAGGCGTAGTCACCGAGGGAGCTTTCATCATTCGTGCCGCCCCAGACATCCGTGTCAGTGGTGTCGTCTCCGGCGCGGGCGGCATACTCCCATTCTTCCTCCGTGGGCAGCCGGTAGCCGTTCGCAGTCGCATCCCATGTTACGTTCGTACCGTCCACGGTATACGCAGCCGTCAGCCCTTCCTGTGCGCTCAGGGCATTGCAGTATGCCACCGCGTCATACCAGGACACTGCGGCGACAGGGTAGCTGTCCCCCACTCTGGTGCCGTAGGATTTCGTCAGCTTTTCCGGCTGGCTGCCCATCACTGCTTTCCATTCTCCCTGCGTCACTTCGTGATCACTCATTTCAAATGATGAAACCGTCACCTGCTTTGGTCCCTGCCCTGACCGGCCGCCGCCCGTCATGCCCGTGCCCGCAGGTATGGTGACAAAGCTCCCCGTAACACTGCCGCCACCTCCAGCCCCTGTGCCGGAACTGCCGCTGTCATCGTTGCTGTTCGTGCATGAGCTAAGCGACATCGCCGCGCACAGCAGGGCAAGCAGCATGCCGCCCTTAAATCTCACTTCTGTCATACAAATCCTCCTGATATGATGCTTTGTTTTCGTGCTGTAAGCCAGCTGAGATCTATGGTAGCATGGAGACTCTATCATTTAACGATGTTGGAAAACAATTTTCTGCTAATTGCAGCGGGTTTCCATCTTTTTTATCTCTTCTTTCCAGAAAGCGACGAGCCAGTCCGGCGCAAGGGGCTTTGCCAGAGACCAAAACGAAAAAAGCCAGCGCTCGATGGGGATCCACTGTGAGGAAGAGAATTTTAAAATTGTCTTTTTATGCTCCTCATCTTCAACAAGAACTTGGTCGTCTGCCCATTGATATTCCCTCACCCAGATTCGGGCTTCATCATAAAATTCAATTTCATAGAAATAGCTTTCATCATATTGGAAGGCGCCGAAACGTCCCCGCTCGAAAGACTCCCTGAACTGATAATCAGCGGGAAGAGAAAACTGTTCTGCTTCAATCCGCAGGGACTCAATCCGGCACAGATTGAACAGGCGGGGAAGCTTGTCCGCCTTGTCCATCCCGTACACATAGAGCTGCCCTTCATCGATGACAAGCTGATACGGCAAGACATACCGCCGCTCATAATTCTTCTCAGGACGCCCTGTAAAATCCCATGTACTGAAATATTTGAAGGAAAGTGTGTGATTTGTGCTCAAGGCTTCCAGTATCTTTTGGTACACTTCATCCGAAACAAGGGGCTTCGGTCTTTTGGAAACCTCTATCCGCGCCATGAATGAGTCCGCGTTGGATGCCGGATACAGCCTGTCTATGAGCTTGACGGCATCGGCATATATCGGGGCGGCATCATACTGTCCAAGCACGCCTTTCATGACGGCGAGCAGGCGCAATTCCTCTATGGACAAGACATTTAAAGAAAAATTAAATGCTTCTGTATAACAGTAGCCTTTCTTTTCGCTGTCATATTTTATGGGAGCATGGAGCTTTGTCCGCATATAATTCATATCGCGGCTGAACGTGGCAGTGGAATACGTTATGTGCTTGTAACTGTTGAGGAAATCGTTTTCCCGCAGCGTCTGCTGTACCTTGGCAATGATGTCTTCTTTGGAAGGATAGTTGCCAGCCGAGATGAGTTTGTCTATGATTTTATATCTGTCAAGCTGTACTATCGTTGTTTTCCGTTTCTCAGGCTCGCCCATAATGCGTGTTTCCTCCATTACAGCTGTATTTTAACAGGAAAATATGCAAAATGCAAAGACGGATAACACAAGACCGCAAAAAAACGCAACAAACGCAAATAAATCACGGAAACCGCTTGCCATTATCAGAACCTTGCGATATAGTATTGACAATTCAAATAAGCGAGTATGTTTACAATGAAAAAGTTTCATTCAACGGCCATTGCATTGATTGCCTCTGTTGTATGCCTTTTCGGGGCAGCCTCCTGCGCCATCTACGCAGGCGGAGAAGATGACGAGTACGATTACGAAGAAAGCGCTCCCTCAAGCACAGAAAGCAGCATGAGGAAGGCAGAAACCTCGACTGCCGCCACAAATTCCACAGCCGCAACAGCAAATGAGATTGCGCAGGACAAGAAGAAGGCGGAAAATCAGGAAAAGGCTGCCCAGTCAAATGAGGAAGTCATCAAGAAAGCGCTTGAAGAGGCAAAGGAAAACGGCGCATTACCGGAGACGATAGCTGCTTTGAAGAAGGCTGAGGACGCAGCAGAGAAAGCTGTCGAAACAACAAATGCAAACACCGACACCCAGACTGACGCTCAGAAGGCGGCAGAGGCAAAGTCTGTTTCCGAAGCAAAGAGAAATGCAGAAGCGGCTGAAAACGCTGCAAAAGAAAGCGAAAAAAATGCCAAAGCGACTGCTGATGCTGTAAAAGAAGCGAAAGAAGCCATCAATGATGCAATCGAAAGTGCTGAGGCTGCAAAAACTTCCGCCGAAGAAGCGAAGAAGGCTGCTGAGGAAGCAAAAGCCGCCAGCAATGATGATGCCAAGAAAATTGCAGAGCTAGAGAAAATCATCGCGGAACATGAAAAAAGGATTAGCGATCTTGAAAAAGAAATTGAAGCCCTCAAAGATGCTTTGTCAAGAGTCCAGACTGTAGCAAAAGAAGCACAGGAAGCAGCTAAGGCGGCGCAGAATGCCGCTGACAAAGCGCAGCAGATAGCCACAGAGAAAGCACAGCAGACCGAAGCGGCAAAACAGAGCGCCCAGACTACGGAAACGGAAAAAGAAAATGCAGCCAAGGCTTCCGAGCAGGCACAGAATGCCGGTACAGCGTCCGAATCTCAGAACGCCGCTGATACCGCGCGGGAATCCGCAGACAAGGCCAGCGAAGCGAGCAAGCAGGCGCAGAATGCCGCAGATGCCGCCGGTACAGACGAAGCGCAACAGGCTGCCCAAAAGGCAAACGAAAACGCAGCCGCCGCACAGCAAGCGGCAGACAGCGCACAAAAAGCGGCTGATACAAAAGCAGGGAACTCTTCCGGCAACTCCGCAAGCACGGGCACATCGGGCACAGGTTCTGCGGGCAAGACTGCTGACAGCGGAAATACAAGTGGCTGTACAACAAAGTCAACAGATGACTTGTCCAGCTGGAAAGGCGAATATAAAGAGTTCGCGTTCAAGGCAAACGAAGATATGACGGTGAAAATTACCATCAAAAAAGATTTAGCTACATGGGGTGAGGGTTTCAACTTGTATTCAGGAAACGGATACGGAGACTGGAACGAAGATCCTTATGTTTACAATAATGACGGGACGGGCACCTGCACGTTGGAATTAAAAGCAGGACGAACCTTCTATAAGCTGAGTGCGAAAGATGGCGACTCATTCACCATTACAAACGTGGAACGCATAAAGTAATAGCAGCCCATAAAAAAAGCCAGCCCCTCACGAGGTTGGCTTTTTTTATGCACCAATAAAAAACTTATTTATTTAGATATTCCACCACAAGCGTACCCATCTTCTTGGTGCCGACAAGCTTGCCAGCGGCTTTTACCGCCTCGCGCTCATCTCCCGCAATATCACCGGTGCGCCAGCCGTCATCAAGCACCGCGTTTACCGCAGCCTCTATCGCCTTCGCCTCTGTCTCCAGCTTAAAGCTATAGCGCAAAAGCATGGCGGCAGAAAGGATAGTGGCAAGCGGATTCGCAAGATCCTTGCCCGCAATGTCCGGTGCAGTGCCGTGGATTGGCTCATAGAGACCGGGACCGCCGTCACCAAGCGAAGCACTCGCGAGCATACCGATTGAACCGGTGATCTGGCTTGCTTCGTCGGTCAGGATGTCCCCAAACATATTGCTTGTGGCAATCACATCGAACTGGCGCGGATTGCGCACCAGCTGCATTGCCGCGTTATCGATATAGAGGAAATCAAGCTGCACATCCTGATAGTCCTTGTGCACTTCCTCGGCAACCTTGCGCCACAGGCGGCTGGAATTCAGGATATTTGCCTTGTCCACAACGGCGAGACGCTTCTGGCGCTTCTGGGCAAACTCAAAGCCCATGCGCACGATGCGTTCAATTTCAGGCCAGGTGTATTTCTCTGTATCCCATGCAGTCCGCCCATCGGCAGATGTACCGCGCTCGCCAAAGTAGATGCCGCCCGTAAGCTCACGCACCACGAGGATGTCAAGCCCCTCGCCCACAATCTCGTCTTTGAGCGGACAGGCGGCCTTGAGCTGCTTCCACATCACTGCGGGACGCAGGTTTGCGTAGACCTTCATGCCGCCGCGAAGGCCAAGCAAAGCCTTCTCCGGACGGATTTCCGGCGCCACATTATCCCACTTTGGTCCGCCCACCGCTCCAAGTAGCACGGCATCGCTTTTCAGACAGATGTCAAGCTGGTCCTGAGGAAGGGGCTTGCCCCACTTGTCAATGGCAGCACCGCCGGCAATCACGTCCGTATAATGAAACTTGTGTCCGAACTTCTTGGCAATGGCATTAAGCACGTTCACGGCTTCAGCGACAACATCAGGTCCGATTCCATCACCGGGAATCAGTGCAATGTTCTTTTCCATAAAATATAACTCCTATTTAATCACCTTGAGTGATTTGTGATCGATTGTAAGCGCAACAACGATGAGGAAGATGATTCCCTTTACAAGCTGCTGCGTCGCGGACACGGGGAAGACCATCGGCAGGCTCTTTTCCAACACACAGTAGGTAAGCGTACCAATGATGATATTGGAAAAGCGAGCCTTTGCACCGCCGGAAATAGGCATACCGCCAAGTACGAGGGCGATGAGTATCTGTGTTTCCAGCTGGCGGCCCGCCGTCCCCGTGATGGAGCCTACGCGCACCACGTTGATGAACGAAGCAAATCCCGTAATCGCACCCGCAGAGACGTAGACCAGAAACTTGGTCAGGTCAGGACGGCAGCCCGAAAAACGCGCCGCAGTTTCACCCGCACCGATGGCGCGCAGGTCAAAGCCCACGCGCGTAAAGTGCCAGACAGTGAATGCAATCACAAGGACGACGAGCATGAGCGTCATCTTGAACCATGTCTGGTCAAGGCTGAGCACATCGATGCTTGCAGGCACCGGTCCTTTGGTCGTGATGTACTTGCACAAACCGCGGAAAAAGTATTGCGAACACATGGTGACGATGAAGGAAGCAATCTTGAACTTTACGTGGAAGAAGCCATTGAAGGCACCCATCGCCGCACCCGCCAAAACAGAAGCGACGACCGCCACAAAGATGTTGTACTGCGACACCCAGCAGAAGATGATAGACGAAAGCCCCAGTATAGAGCCCTGCGAAAAGTCCAATCCGCCCACCGTCATGATGAAAAACACGCCCGTCGCCGCAATCATCAAGACAAAGACTTGGCTGAGCATGAGGCTCAGGTTCCTCGGCTGTATAATCTTGCCTCCGGTGAGGATGGAAAAAAGCAATACAATGCCCACGAATCCCAAAAGCGGACCAAAATCCCGCAGATGGGTCTTTATGTTAAAGGTAGATAAATCTTTAGCCATATACGTCCTGCCCCCCCCCCTAAATCATCTTGGCGATGAGGTCTTTTTCGCCAAGCTCCCTGCTGCGCATAAATTCGCCGTTGAACTTGCCGTCCTTCATGATGAGGATGCGGTCGCTCATTCCCAAAAGTTCTGGAAGTTCCTCGGAAATCATGATGATTGCTTTGCCCTGCTTTTTCAACTCTGTCATAAGCGTATAGATGTCCGCCTTTACCTTCACGTCTATGCCGCGCGTCGGGCTGTCGAGCACGAGGATGTTGGAGCCCTTGCCTATCCAGCGGGCAAGCACAACCTTCTGCTTGTTGCCGCCCGAAAGCTCGGAAACATACTGCTTGATGCCCGTCATCTTTGTGCTCATCTGCTTTGCGTATTTTTCAGCAAAGGCATCCAGCTTCTTATAATTCAAAAAGCCGTGATTTGCAAGGTCATCGAGCGATGGCAGGAAGACGTTTTCGCCTATCGGGTCTGCAATGACGACAGACTCGTTATCCCTGTCCTTCGAGGCATAGGCAATGCTGTGCTTGATGGCACCCGGGATGCTGTTCACCTCGTAGCCATCGGCAAGTGTCACTGTTCCCGTGCGGTTGTAGGATGCGCCGAAAATCGCCTTGCCAATCTCATGCATACCGCATTCGGAGAGCCCTCCTATGCCTAGGATTTCGCCTTTGTGCAGATCCAGATTGATATTCGCAAACTGTCCCGGCACCGATACATTCTTCATCGAAAGCACGACTTCCTTGGAAACTGTGCCGTCATAGTCTGTGCGGTAGTAGCGGTCATCAAGCTCGC
Organism: uncultured Treponema sp.; assembly: GCA_937885235.1. Taxonomy (GTDB): domain Bacteria; phylum Spirochaetota; class Spirochaetia; order Treponematales; family Treponemataceae; genus Treponema_D. The sequence goes on along the minus strand of CAKZZK010000321.1, from coordinate 6,044 downwards.
GCCCCACCATCTCGCGCTTGAGGTCATCGCTTGTCACATCCTTGCTTACCACAGTCTTGACCAGAACGCCGTCTCGCAGGACTGACACGCGGTCGGTGTGCTCAAGCACTTCTTCCAGATCATGGGAGATAAAGATGACCGTGCTGCCCATGGCACGGGTTTTATTCATCACCTTGAAAAGCTCTTCCCGTCCGTCATGGCTGAGCGCGGTGGTCGTTTCATCCACCACAAGAATTTTAGGCTTGAAGTACGTTGCCTTTACGATCTCCACCAGTTTGCGCTCTTCAAAGCTGTAGTGGTCGATCATGGCGTTTGCCTTGATGCCCGTAAAGCCATAGGAGTCCAGAAGCTGCTGTGCCTTTTTATTCATTGCGGCGGAATTCTTCACGATGCCGTGCATAAACTCATCCTCTTCGCCGAGGAAGATATTTTCCGCCACGGTGAGTCCCGGCAGTGTTCCCATTTCCTGCACGATGATGGAAACGCCTTCGCGGTTCGCCTCTACCTGGGATTTTACATGCAGCTGCTTTCCGTCCAGCGTGAAGGTGCCCTTCGTAATCGGATAGATGCCGCAGAGCATGGAGCTGAACGTCGATTTTCCCGAACCGTTTTCGCCGATAAGCCCGTGGATTTCCCCTCGGTTAAAGTCAAGCGAAACATCTTTCACCGCCTGCGTGATGCCGAAGTGCTTCGTGATATGTTCTGCTTTTAATAAAACATTGTTTGCCATGCCCGCTCCTTATTTTACCACGCTGCCTTTTACGCCCCTGTTGGTAAGCGTAACGATGGCAAGAAGAACGGCGCCCGTCACAAAGTCATTGATGGTCGTGGGAACATTGAGTGCCACAAGGCCGTTGAAAATCATCGTAATGATGAATTCCCCCATCACGATAGCCGTTACCGGACAGCCGAATTTCTTGAACGCAATGCCAAAGAACGTGCCCATGAGGGGGCGGAAGTTGCGGTCCATGGAGCTCATACCCGTCACTGCAAGCATTCCCTTACCGTAGCTCACCGTAAGCAGCGCCATGATGCCCACAAAGAAATGCAAGAGCACAAATCCTATAAATTTATAGCGCTCCACATTGATACCCATGTTCTTGGCGACAAACTCATTGCTGCCGATGGCATTGCAATAAGTACCTATCCGCGTAAAGCGCAACAGGAAGACCATGAAGAAGAATGCAAGGAAAGCTACAACATAGTTCCACGGCGCATGGTTGAACGCAAGTATTCCGGCATCAGTCAGTTTGCCGGGAAATCCCGATTTATCAAGCGATACCACATAGTTTGCCACGCTTTCCAAAATCAGCATGAGGCCCACCGTCACAATCATGGACGGGATACGCAGTTTAGAATAGAAGAAACCGTTAAAGGAACCGATGAGCGCACCGCACAAAAGACAGCCGCCTATCAGTCCCACATAGCCCAGATGCCTTGAAAGCAGTACGCCTACGAGAGAGGACAGCACGATGTTTGCGCCAATGCTGAAATCAAAGAGCCCCATCACCACAATGAAATACAGACCGCACCCGCCCACTGCATACTGGATGCTTGTCTGCAGGTAGTCCCGCATAAGCTTCGGTGTTCCAAAGTTGCTGGGGGAAAGTATTTTAAACAACACCCAGCAGACAACTGTCATTGCAAGGAGCGTTACTACACCAAAGAATCTATTTTTCTTAAATTTTTCGAAAGATTCGCCCATAGTCACCATACCTTCAAAAAAAAGGGAACAGCAGATTTCTGCCGTTCCCTGCTTTACGCTAGAAACAAAAGAGCCTTAGCGCCTGCTCTTCACATCCTCAATAGAAAGCTGGGCAGCCTTCTTTGCCAGATCAGCTTCGGAAAGCTTTGCCATTTCCTGAAGTTCTGCCTTGTTGTAGGGCAGATCATCCACGAAGTACTTGGCATACGCTGCATAGTCCGCAGAAGAAGCCACGTACAGGTAGGGGAAGTTGATGTCATAGAAGTCGTTTGTGGCGACCTTGTAATTTCCCTTGATGGCATTATACACGAGCATAAATGCGATGAGAGGGTCACAGTAGTGTCCGCCGGACTCAGCCGCCATGCCGCCGCTCGCAAGCTGCTTGTCAAGGTCAGCAAGGAAGTCCGTTGAAACCACGTTGATTTTGCCTTTCTTGCCCATTGATTCAATGGCAGCAAGCGCACCGACCAGTGTGTCTCCACCACCGCCAGCCACGATCAGGGCATCAATATCGGGATTTGCATTGATGATAGCTTCGGCAGTCGCGCGACCTGTATCAGATGTCGTACCGCCATACTGGGGATCAAGCAGCGTCACCTTGTCGCTTGCATGAGCCTTGTTCCAAGCATCAACGCCCTCTTTATATCCCTGCCAGCGCAGCAGGAATGTGGCATCGCCAGCTTCCCAGCCTTCAAGGGCAATCTTGCGGCTGCCTTTCTCGGCGAGGATGCGCACAAGGTTCTTGCCGTTGTCCACTTCGTTCTCATGAACAGCGCCAACATAATATGCTGACTTCTGGGCAAGGCTGTACTCATTAGGATTGGTATCTTTGCTGATGATGCGGAAGAACTGTGCGACATAGACCTTGTTCTGGGTACAAGTATTGATAACGGACGTCATCTCGGCAGAAGCAGAGTTACAGATGATGATACCATCACATCCTGCCGCGCTCAATGTTTCTGCGGAAGCGGTCACCTGCTCAGAGATGTGGCTCTGGTCAACGTACATGACATCCACATCCAGCGCTTCAGCGGCAGCATCAATGATTCGCTTGCACTGGCTTCCCAACGTATCGGTAGAGCTCCAGATTGAAACGCCAATAAGAATCCGCTTATTGCTGTCCTTACCGGCATCAGCCTTGCCGCCATTTCCATCCTGCTTCTTGCAGCCAATAAAAGCAGTTCCAACGATAGCTAGGGAAAGAAGAAATCCCCAAACCTTTTTCATTGCAAAACCTCCTGTGATTCTTTGATATGAATCACGTTCATTCGATATTTATCATTATCAATGATTATTACTGTTTTGTCAAATCCTTTTCCGCCACAAACAGAAATAATCTTGTAAGTTTCAAAGCCCGTTATCGCAGCTTTCAGATAAACTTTTGATAGCGCTTTTCAATATCCTTGATAAGCTTATACTCGAAGGAATCCACAAGGGCAAGCCAAGAGGCTTCAACCACATCGCAGCTCACTCCCATAGTAGTCCAGCTGTCGCTGCCGTCAGAGCTTTCGATTAAGACGCGCACACGGCTTGCGGTGGCATTCTTGCCGTCAAGCACACGTACCTTGTAGTCCGTCAGGCGGATCTGCTTTACGTTCGGATAGAATGTTTCCAAGGCTGTCCGAAGCGCATAGTCAAGGGCATTGACCGGACCATTGCCCTCACCGGCTGCGATTTCGATATGCCCGTCAACTTCTATCTTGATTTGCGCAAAAGCATAGAGTCCCTTCTCAACGAGGGGGATTTCACCGCTCGTTTTGTAATAATGCAGCGTAAAGAAGGGCTGGTATTTGCCTATCGCCTTGCGCACCAGAAGCTCAAAACTGCCATCAGCGCCCTCAAACTGGTAACCTTCGTGCTCTTTCTCCTTCACTTGCTTGACGATATCAGCCACAACCGGACTTGACTTCGTGATGGAGGAATCAAACTTCTTAATCTTTTCTATTATCATGCTGCGTCCCGCGACTTCGCTCATGAGGAAGACGCGCTCGTTGCCCACCATTTCCGGGGCGATGTGTTCATAGGCAACAGGATTTTTCAAAACGGCATCTATGTGCATTCCTGCCTTGTGCGCAAAGGCATTGTTTCCCACATAGGGCATTCCGGGCTCCAGCGTAATATTGGTAATCTCTGCCACACGGCGGCAGATAGCGGCAAGATGGCGCATATTTTCTTCAGGAATGCAGCGATAGCCCATTTTAAGCTGCAAATCAGCGATTATCGTGGAAAGATTGGCATTACCCGTGCGCTCTCCAAATCCTAGAAGCACGCCTTGTATATGGCTTGCCCCCGCTTCAACCGCGACAATCGTATTGGCTACGGCGAGGCCGGAATCATTGTGCGTGTGGATGCCGATGATGCACGCCTTGCCAAACTGCTTCACCACTGTGCTGACAATGCGGCGGCAATCCTCCATCATGCAGCCGCCTTTAGTCTCGCAGAGGTTGAGCACCGTAGCGCCGCCATCTACCGCTGCCTGCAGGGATTTCATAGCATATTCTGCATTTGCCTGATAGCCCGTAAAAAAATGCTCGGCATCAAAGATAACGTTTCTCCCACGCTGCGAAAGATAGCGGCAGGTATCATTTATCATATCAAGATTTTGCTCTAGGCTGGCATGAAGGATTTCCGTTGCCTGAAAATCCCAAGACTTGCCAAAAATCACCACGTTTTCGGTATCTGCGGACAGGAGGCTTTGCAGGTTGGCGTCTTCAGCACAGGATGAATCTTTCCTACGGGTAGAACCAAAGGCGACAATCTTTGCATGGGCAAGTTTAAGTTCGTGTGCTTTCTGAAAAAATTCCATATCCTTTGGATTGCTGCCAGGATTGCCAGCTTCGATGTACTTTACCCCCAGCTCATCCAATGCTTGCACGATGTGTATTTTATCCTGTACCGAAAAGCTTATGCCCTCCCCCTGCGCACCATCACGCAAGGTGGAATCTAAAACTTCTATATATTTTGCACCTTCACCCATTATTAGGACTCCTCTAAAATTGTATTATTCTATTATAATAGAATTCCGCGCTTATGTTAATCAGAACGCTGTACAATTTATCAATATATGATATTATTATACATAATCTGTATTATATTTCATAAGGAACATACTATGGCTAATACTATGTATATCACCTGTCTTGATTTGGAGGGAGTGCTTGTACCGGAAATCTGGATAGCATTTTCTAAGGCTTCCGGCATTCCCGAGCTCAAGCGCACCACACGCGATGAACCGGACTATAACAAGCTGATGAATTGGAGATTGGAAATTCTCAAAGAGCATCATTTGGGACTAAAAGAAATCCAAGAAACGATTGCATCAATAGACCCATTACCGGGAGCAAAGGATTTTTTAGACGAACTGCGCTCAATCTGTCAAGTCATCATTATCAGCGATACTTTTACGCAGTTTGCTACCCCCCTCATGAAAAAGCTGGACTGGCCTACAATCTTCTGTAATACGCTCACTGTAGCGGAAAACGGCGAAATCACAGGCTTTTCTATGCGTACTAAGGATTCCAAGCTGAGCACTGTCAAAGCCCTGCAATCAATAGGCTATGAAACCATCGCTGCAGGAGACAGCTACAATGACCTTGCTATGATAAAAGCCAGCAAAGCAGGTTTTCTCTTCAAAAGCACTGATAAAATAAAAGCTGACAACCCAACAATTCCAGCTTACGAAACATTTGATGAGCTACTGAAAGCTATTAAAGAGCACATTTAATACTTACTTTATAGATTTTACACAAAAATTATTCCCAACGTTTTGCGTTGGGAAATCAATTTTTAAACAAAAAAGAAGCCGGCAGCCACCTACTTTCGCGCCCCTGGGGGCACTATCATCGGCGCAGGAGGGCTTGACTTCCGTGTTCGGGATGGGAACGGGTATGGCCCCTCCGCCGTGGCCGCCGGCATTTGTTCTCTGCCGTGTCTTCCCGCAGGGGGCGCAGCTCCTGCGCCCGCGCGGTGCCGGAAAAGGGAGCATTCTCTGGAAAAGGGGCCGCGATATGGCCAAGCCTCGCGGCCTATTAGTAGCGCTCGGCTCTGCGCGTCGCCGCGCCTGCACCTGCGCCCTATCAACCCGGTGTTCTCCCGGGGGCCTTCGGGCGGATTCTATCCGCGGGGACTCCTCATCTCGGGGCGGGCTTCCCGCTTAGATGCTTTCAGCGGTTATCCCTCCCGCACTTGGCCACCCGGCACTGCCGCTGGCGCGACAACCGGCATGCCAGAGGTGCGTCCACCCCGGTCCTCTCGTACTAAGGGCAGACCCCCTCAGGAGTCCTGCGCCCGCAACAGATAGGGACCGAACTGTCTCGCGACGTTCTGAACCCAGCTCACG
>CAKZZK010000320.1 GCA_937885235.1 uncultured Treponema sp. | reverse complement strand
ACGCGAAGGATGCATTGAAAAAGTTATCAAAAATCTATAATGCGGAAGCCCTGAATCAAGGGCGGCAGAAATTTGACAGATTAACAAAAACCTTCTATAATAAGGATGAATAGTATGAAAAAGTTTCTTGCTTTACTGCCATTGCTGTGTATCGTTTTACTGGGGTCATGCCAAAAGAAGGCTTCCGCAAGAAGCAGTGACAGCATCACCATAGGGCTTGCCACTGAAATAACGAGTTTTGACCCTTTCGGAAATATGACGGCGGATGCCCGTTCCATCAGTTTCAATATTTTTGACGGACTGGTGAATATCGACACGGACGGCAGCTTTATCCCCGCCATTGCAGAGTCATACGAAATGTCGCCCGATGCAAAGACTTACACCTTCACCATCCGCAAAGGCGTCCGCTTCCACGACGGCAGCGCGCTGACGATGGATGATATCACCTATTCGCTGACAAAAGCCGTGACCGCGCCCATCGCAGGCTATGACAAGATAGAAAGCTTCACTGTCGATGGTGAAGGCAGGCTCGTGCTACAGCTGTCTACGGCGGATACAGGCTTCATAGCTTGCCTCACCACGCCCATCGTCCCCAAAAGCGCTGCTGATCTGGCACTGCATCCTGTGGGAACGGGACCGTACCGTCTCAGCGAATATGCAGAGCACGACCACATCACGCTTTCACGGAATGCCTCATACTGGGGGAATACGGGGAAGCTCGAGACGGTCACTGTCAAGTTTCTTGCAAGCCAGGCGGAGCTGCTCTCAGAATTCAATGCGGGCCGCATAGACGGCTTCAGCGCAAATGCCGACATCGTGGATAAGATAAAGCAGGACAAGGCGAACAAGTACCGGCGCAATTCCAACGCCGTGCAGGTTTTGGCGCTGAACAATGACTTTGAAGCATTCAGAAATGCGGACGTGCGCCGTGCCGTCAATTATCTCGTAGACGCGGATGAAATCATCCAAACGGCAAACCACGGCCACGGCGTCAAGGTGGGCAGCGCCCTCATCCCCGCGCTCTCAAAGTATTATGACAAATCGCTTGTGGGCAGCTACGCCAGAAATGTGGCAAAGGCAAAGGAGCTTTTGCAACAGGGCGGCTACCCGAACGGCTTTTCCCTCACCATCACCGTGCCCTCGGTCTACACTATACACGTGCAGACGGCAAAAATCATCGCAGGACAGCTGGCGGCAGGAGGCATTAAAGCGGTAGTCAAGCAGGTGGATTGGGCAACATGGCTACAGACGGTTTACAAAGATAGGCAATACGAGGCAACGGTCATCTCTCTTGACGGCGCACTGGCGTACCCCACCGCCTATCTTTCCCGCTATGAATCAACGGCACGCAACAACTTCATCAACTACACGTCTTCCGCCTATGATGCCGCCTACCAGCAGGCTACCACAACGACAGACCAGACAGAGCGCATAGCGGGCTTCAAGCTTGCCCAGCGCATTCTGAATGAGGAATGCGCGAGCGTATTTATACAGGATATTTCCATGCTGACTGTCTACAACAAGCACTATGCGGGCAACAAGGACTACCCCCTCTACGCAAGCGATTTTACCGCCGTCTACCGCACCGAAAACTAAAAGTAAAAAAGGCTGGTGATTACCAGCCCTGTGTTTATTGACGCATGGCAGACTCGAACTGCCGACCCTCTGCTTAGAAGGCAGATGCTCTA
>CAKZZK010000319.1 GCA_937885235.1 uncultured Treponema sp. | reverse complement strand
TGTCATCTTCAGCCTGTATTTCCTCTGGACCTCCGCCTGCATCGCAAGGCTGAACTATCCCGTGCTCGCAGTCTGCTCATTTTTGCTCCTGCTTGAAGCGGCAGGGCGTTACCGCTGTATGAGGAACGAGGGCGAAGGGCGCGGCATATACATTGCGGCAAGACTTTTTGCGGCTCTGGGGCTTTTCCTGCTGCCCTTTGCGGAAAGCAGCCTCTACGCCGTTTTTTCGCGGAACGCAGTGCCCATGCAGCTTGCACTCTACCTCTGCATCATTGCCGCCGCCGTCGCGCTCTTTGTGCTTTCCCGCCGCTGGAACGGCTCCCTCGACATAGCCGTGCTCTGTATTGCCGCCGCGCTCTGGGCACTGTATGGAAACAGTCCCGAGCGAATCGGAAAGCTCCCGGGGTTCCCCCTGCTGTTCGCCTTTGCCGCAGGACTGTACGGCTTTATACGCTGGTACTACAGGAAGGAAAGGGATTTCGCGCCATACATAGCCGCATTCCTCCTGCTCTATCTCTACACCGCGCAGTCCTCTATGTCCCCCGCGCTCCTCATCGCAAGCTTCCTCTCGCCCTGCTTTGCGGCATACTTCTCTGGCAAAGAGCGGGGAAATAGAACGCTTAGCCGCTTCGGGGGCATAGCAGGCGCAATAGGAATTTTTATTCTCGCCATGCTTGGACAGAACCTGACAGACTATGCGATTTACACGAACTATGGGGAAAAGACAGCGTCCTTGCTCTGCGCCCTCGTGCCCTCATCGCTCTTCCTCGCATACATGGTGCTTGCCCCTACGCTCCGGCTCATCAGGCAAAAACGCGCTGCAAACTACGCGCTCGCAGTGTATGCGCTTGCCGTCTGCCTCTGGCAACTGCTCTCGCTTGCCATGCTCGGGCAGGGAAAATACGGCTCTCTGGTAAAAATCCTGCACGGCTATGAAGAGGCAATCTTCCTTTTCAGCTTTGTCTGCATCTTCCTCGTCGCAGGAGGCTTCCTCTTTGAAGCGTACCGCGAGGGAAAGCTTGCCAAGGCAAACGCCGCCGCCGTCTACGCCGCGCTCGCCCTCATCATCAAGTTTTTCAGCGATGACTACGGCTTTGTGGCAAAGGGCATACTCTTCATCGTGCTCGGCATAGCCATGCTGCTGCTCAACCTGTTTCTGGCGCATATCAATAGAAAGAAAAAGGAGGAATCCCATGAGACTGCCCGCTAGATACATAGCCCTTGCTGCAACGGTCATCCTGCAGCTTGCCGTCGCGCTCTCCCTCGTGACATACACCGTGCGCGTCAAAAGCGATGCACAGAAAAACGCCCGCGTCATTGCCATAGCCTGCCGCGCCTACGACCCCTACAGCCCCTTCAAAGGCCGCTACGTGCACCTCAGCTTCGACATCAGCACTGCCTTCCCCATAGCCGCCGAAGAGGGAACCGCCGCCATGGTAAACGCCATCCTCACAGAGCAGGGCGACAGCCGCCAGTCCCAAACGCTCTCCGCATACTGCCGCGTAGAACCAGAATCAAGCGCCGACGACGCGCTCTGGACAGTGACCGCCTTCCGCCGCGCCCTGCCCAAAGACGACGGCAACGTCTACCTGCAGACAAAAATCACCGTCAGCCCCTACACAGACAGCCTCAGCCCCGCCTTCAATTTCCACGAATACTATATGCAGGAAGACTACGCCCGCTTCGTAGACAAAATCCAATGGAACGATTTCAACGAACTCTCCCCCGTCCTCTCTCTCTACGTTGACAAGAAGGGACGGTGCGTACAGAAAGGGCTTACCGTAATCGACAGCGGGAAACGCATATCCATAGAAGAATATTGCCGACGAAAAATAAACGGGGAAAAGCCATAGCCTTTTATTTAAAACCAAGCTATACTACCCCATACTGGAGGTATTATGAAAAAACAGCTCTACGCCCTCTGCCTGCTGCTCGTCGTCATCGCCGCCCGCATCACGGCGCTGGATGTGTCAACAAGAAAAGGCAAGCTCTCAACGGTGCGCCTCCTTCAGGCATCCAAGTTTGAAGGAGCCATAGAGGGGGAAGACGGAAGCGATGTGGACATAGAGGGCATCGTGTTTTATTTTGAGGTATCAAAGCTGCGTGAGGAAGCAAAATACTTCACCCTTGCGGAACTGAGGGACTTCCTCATCGACGGCAAAAGCTATGCGGAACTCACCAACGCATCCCTCGGCGTCGCCATAGAGCCCGACACGCTGGTCATAGAATCCTACAAGGTCTACGAGGACGAACCAGAACTGAGGGGCAGGATTCGCGACAAAGACAACGGCATCATCATGAAGACCGTCATCTTTGGTACAGCCCTTCCTCGAAAGGGAAAAGTCTCCGTAAAGCCCAGCGTGGGATGGGACAACAATGTGGAAGCCTTCGCTTTCAGCTTTAAATTGGATGATTTATAATCGATTAGGCAGACGAGAGGCAGAAAGATGACAGAAAACAAGATGGGTATCATGCCCGTGGGACGGCTGCTCGTCCAGATTTCTCTTCCTATGATGATTTCCATGCTCGTGCAGGCGCTGTACAACATCGTGGACAGCATCTTCGTGGCAAAAATATCGGAAGACGCGCTGACGGCGGTTTCGCTCGCTTTCCCCATCCAGAACCTCATGATTTCCACCGCAGTGGGAACGGGCGTGGGCATAAACTCCCTGCTTTCCATGAGGCTTGGCCAGAGGAAGCAGGAGGCTGTGGATAACACGGCGATGAACGGCATCTTCCTTGCGCTGCTCACCTGCATCGTCTTCATCGTGCTGGGGATTGTGGTGCCCCGCCCCTATTTTGAGAGCCAGACCGCAAACGAGGACATCATAAGCTACGGGGTGAGCTACCTTGAAATCTGCATGACGGTCTCCTTCGGTATGTTCGGCGCGGTGATTTTCGAGCGGCTCCTGCAGGCGACGGGACGGACGGTGCTTTCCATGGTCTCCCAGCTGACGGGTGCAATCATAAACTGCATACTCGACCCAGTGATGATTTTCGGGCTCCTCGGCTGCCCCCGTATGGGCATTGCGGGCGCCGCCTGGGCAACGGTCATCGGGCAGATTGCCGCTGCCGTAGTTTCCATCATATTAAACCTCAGCAAAAACAGGGAAATCCGTTTCCGCCTGCGCGAATTCCGCCCTGACGGAGAAATCATCGCGGACATCTACAAGGTGGGCGTGCCTTCAATCCTGCTCGGTTCCATAGGCTCCTTCCTGACCTATCTGCTGAATATGATTTTGGGGCGCTTTTCCACCACGGCAATCGCGGTCTACGGCGTGTACTTCAAGCTGCAAAGCTTTATCTTTATGCCCGTGTTCGGGCTGAACAACGGCATTGTCCCCATCGTCGCGTTCAACTACGGCGCACGGCACAAGGAACGGATTATAAAGTCCATAAAGCTCTGCGCCGCCGCCGCGTTCTGCATCATGACCGTCGGTCTGTTGATTTTTGAACTGCTGCCGGGCTTCTTGCTCGACCTTTTCAGCGCCTCGGATGAAATGCGCGCCATAGGCATCCCCGCGCTCCGCACGATAGCCCTGCACTTTCCCATCGCCGCTGTCTCCATCACCTTCATCTCGGTATTCCAGGCGCTCGGCAGGGGGCTTTTCAGCATGACGGCGTCCTTCGTCAGGCAGATAATCGTCCTGCTCCCCGCCGCCTGGCTGCTTTCCCTGACGGGAAACATCAACAACATCTGGTGGGCTTTCGTAATCGCCGAAGCGGCATCGCTCGCTTGCTGCGCGCTGGGCTTCCGCTCTGTGTACAAGACGCAGATTAAAGATTTATAAGCTATTTTTACGAGAAAACTCTGACCCGCACGAGTCCGAAACCGCGACCCGCCGAGTCAGAGTTCGCGACTCGGCGAGTCTTGAACCGTGACTCGGCGAGTCAGAGTTTGTGACACGCCGAGTCTGGACTCGTGACCCGTGCGATTTTGTTTATTTTCTCCATTTCTGACTATCGCCATTGTATTCTACTGGAAAAAATCTGAAATATCTGCTATTATAGATTATTATGAAACATGAATCATCTGGCTCGACGCGGTATCTTTCGCCTGTTGAAGTTTGGGCACTTGCATTGGGAAGCGCAGTGGGCTGGGGAGCTTTTGTTATGCCGGGGACGACATTCCTCCCCGATGCCGGACCACTGGGAACAACGATAGGCATGAGCCTTGGGGCGCTCATCATGATCATCATCGCAGCAAATTATCACTATATGATGCACTCCTACCCCGATGCCGGCGGAGCCTTTAGCTACACAAAGGAAACCTACAGCCATGACCACGGCTTCCTGTGCGCGTGGTTTTTGAGCCTCACCTATATCGCAATCGTCTGGGCAAACGTGACGGCGTTCGCCCTCATCATACGGAACCTTTTCGGAAAAGCGCTCCAGTTCGGTTTCCACTACACGCTCGCAGGGTATGACATCTATCTGGGAGAGGTGCTTGCGGAACTTGCCCTGCTCTTTGCCATTGTAGCCCTCTGCGCCTGCGCACGGAAGCTTGCGGGCATCGTGCAGGTCATCATGGCAGTCGCCCTGACTGCGGGAACGCTGTTCTGCTTTTTTACCGTGTTCAAAAATGCGGATGTTTCCTTTACAAAGCTTGCCCCCGCATTCAGCACGGGGAAAAACCGCTTTATGCAGATATTCAGCATAGTAGCGCTCACCCCCTGGGCATTCGTGGGTTTTGAGTCTGTCTCCCACTCGGCAGGAAGTTTCCGTTTCCCGTTGAAGCGCATCTTCGCCATCATGAGCTCGGCAGTCGTGGCAGGGCTGCTCGTGTATGTCCTGCTCACTGTAATCGGTGCCTCAGTGCAGCCGGAAGCGGGTTCAAACTGGGTGGCATACATCGCCTCCCTCGGCAGGCGGACGGGCATCGCGGGAATGCCGGTCTTTTTTGCCGTGCAAAAGACCGGCGGTACGCTGGGCATCGCGGTGCTCGGGGTTGCCGTGCTGGGCGGCATCATCACAGGCATCATCGGAAATTCCATAGCGGCAAGCAGGCTCCTCTACGCAATGGCGGGAGACGGCATACTGCCATCACGCTTTAAAAAATGCGACAAGAACGGTATGCCCCAAAACGCGCTTCTCTTTATTGCCCTCATCTCCATTCCCATTCCCTTCCTTGGCAGGACGGCGACGGGCTGGATTGTGGACGTGACCACCATTGGGGCAACCATAGCTTATGGCTTTACCTCTGCCGCCGCATACCGCAAGGCAAGGACAGAGCATAATCTCTGCATAGAGGTGACGGGAGCCATCGGCATAGTGACCGCGGCGTTTTTCAGCCTCTTCCTGCTCGTGCCGAACCTCTGGTCCATGAGCGCGCTCTCTGCGGAATCCTATCTGATTCTGGCATTCTGGAGCGTGATGGGCTTTATCTCGTTCCGCATAGTCTTTGCCTATGACAAAGAACGGCGCTTCGGCAGGTCCACCGTGGTGTGGATTGCCCTGCTTTTCCTGATTTTCTTTCCCTCCCTCATGTGGATGCGGCAGGCGACGCATTCGGAGACCGAAAAGGTGGTTGGCAACGTCAGCGCCTATTTCTCCAAGCAGATGGAACTCTGCGGGCTTCGCTGCGAGGTGGCACAGGATGAGACGATGCGGCTTGCGGAAGGAGTTTTCCTTGAAGAGCAGATGGAAAAAATCAACATAACGCTGCTGCACAACAGCATCGTGCAGATGATACTGATAGTCATCGCGCTCATCATCATGTTCAACATCTACTCGCTCATCAGCGGCAGGGAAAAGAAGATGGCTGAAGAAAAAGCCATGGCGGAGGAACAGAACCGTTCCAAGACGGTATTCCTCTCCAATATGAGCCACGACATCCGCACCCCTATGAACGCCATCATCGGCTACACGAACCTCGCGCGGAAGCCCGGCGTGAGCGCGGAGGAGATGCAGGCATTCCTCACAAAGATAGATTCGTCAAGCAAGCACCTGCTTGCGCTGATAAACGACGTGCTTGAGATGAGCCGCATAGAAAGCGGCAAGATGGAGCTTGAAGAAGAGCCGTGCAATCTGCAAAACCTCATGGAAGGTGTGCGCGATATGTTCGCCACACAGATGGCGGGCAAGAATATCAGCTATGTAGTTGAATGCAGGAACCTCACCGAGCCGCATGTCTTCTGCGACAAGAACCGGCTGAACCGTGTCCTGCTCAATCTGATAAGCAATGCGTTCAAGTTTACGCGGGAGGAAGGCACTGTCTCCGTGCTGCTCAGCCAGAAGGGAGCCGCACAGGACGGACTGGCACAGTATGAGCTGCGGGTAAAGGACAACGGCATAGGTATGTCCCCCGAATTTGCGGCGCGTGTCTTTGAGGCATTTGAGCGGGAGCGCACCTCTACCGTGAGCGGCATTCAGGGAACAGGGCTCGGCATGGCTATCACCAAGAGCATCATAGACCTGATGGGTGGTGATATTTCCGTAAAGACAAAGCGCGACGAGGGCACGGAGTTCACCATAGAGCTGGCTTTCAGGGTGCAGGAAAAAGCAGCCGCCCTTCAGACAGCGCCGGAGCCGCAGACTGCGGACAAGCCTGCGGAGGAAGCCGCCGCACCGCAGGGCACGGAGAACGCCGCAGTACCCGCAAGCGCGCAGAAGGAGCTTGACTTCTCGTCGATGCGCCTGCTCCTTGTGGACGATATGGACGTGAACCGCGAGATAGCCACTATGATTTTGGAAGACATGGGCTTTGCCGTGGACAGCGCGGTGAACGGCAAGGAAGCGGTCGAAAAGGTAGCCGCCGCAGAGCCAGACTACTACAACGCCGTACTTATGGACATACAGATGCCCGTGATGGACGGCTACGAAGCTACCCGTGCCATCCGCGCCCTCTCCGACAGCAAGAAAGCCGCAGTTCCCATCATTGCAATGACGGCGAACGCCTTCAGCGAGGATGTGAAGAAATCGCAGGAAGCGGGGATGAACGCGCACGTGGTAAAACCGATTGACGTGGAGAAGCTGGAAGAGACATTGAGGGGATTGCTTTAAAAATCATTTCGCGTCTATAATTGACGTGTATGATACAGAAATTTGTTTATGGAGACAGCCCTGTGGAAACAGGGGCGGTCGTTAAAAGCGTTCCTGCTGAAACCTCCAGCAGGCCCTATGGCAACGTGGACAGCGGACGCCCGTTTTCTTGGATGTATACGCTCGCAGATGACGAGCTGGTTTTTGGTTTGGGAGAGGCGATGCACGGCATCAACAAGCGCGGCTACCGCTACGTAAGCTGGTGTTCCGATGCGACCGTGCAGAGCGAGTTCACCCCGTCGCTGTACGGGGCGCACAACATTGTGCTCCTCTACTCCCCTTCCACGGAGAACTGCTTCGCGCTCTTCTTCGACACTCCCGCCCGCACCACCTTTGACATTGCCTACACGGACAGCTCGCTCTTCACGGTGATATGCGAAGGCGCAGGCGTGAGCATCTATGTGATTACGCCGGAGCCGTCCGACACAGAGAGCAGCCTTGCCAACGTGATACGGCAGTTCCGTATGCTCATCGGGCAAAGCTATATTCCGCCGCGCTGGGCTTTCGGCTTTCAGCAGAGCCGCTGGGGCTACAAGACTGAAGAGGATATACGGGAAGTGGTGCGGCGCTACCGCGAGGCAGGACTGCCGCTTGATGCCGTTTACCTCGACATTGACTACATGGAGGACTACAAGGACTTCACGGTAGACACAACGAAATTCCCCGATATGAAAAAGCTCTGCAAGGACCTTGCCGACGAGGGGGTGCATGTCGTGCCCATCATAGACGCAGGAGTCAAGGTGCAGGAAGGCTATGATGTCTATGACGAGGGCGTGAAAAACGGTTACTTCTGCAAGAAGGAGGACGGCAGCCTCTTTACCGCAGGGGTCTGGCCGGGACGCTCGCACTTTGCCGACCTGCTGAACCCCGCCGCGCGGCGTTGGTTTGGCGAAAAATACCGCAGGCTCACCGAATTGGGCATAGACGGCTTCTGGAACGATATGAACGAGCCGGCTATGTTCTACTCAGACGAAAGCCTTGCGGCTGTCTTTGAAAAGATAAAGAGCTTTGAGGGGCAGAACCTTGATATAGACTCGTTCTTCGAGTTTACGCCGTTGAGCGGCAGCACTTTTAACCGCGAAGATGACTACCGCAGGTTCTACCACGAGCTGCCGAGCGCGGACGGAAGCGGCGAAGTGAAGCGCATACGGCATGACGAGGTGCATAATATCTATGGGGCAAATATGACGCGCTCTGCAAGCGAGGCGCTGCGGGAAATTTCTCCCGACAAGCGTATGCTGCTCTTTAGCCGTGCTTCGTATATCGGTGCGCACCGCTACGGCGGCATCTGGACGGGAGACAACCAGAGCAGCTGGACTCATTTATTGCAGGAAATCAAGATGATGCCTTCGCTCAATATGGCCGGCTTCCTGTATACCGGCGCGGATATAGGCGGCTTTGCCGAGTCTGCAACGCGGGAGCTTTTGCTGCGCTGGCTCGCGCTGGGGGACTTCATTCCCCTCATGCGGAACCACTGCGCTTGGAACGGCCGCAATCAGGAATGCTATGCGTTTGGCGACACAGCCGCCTTCAAGAGCGTGCTCGGACTGCGCTATGCGCTCCTGCCTTACATCTACAGCGAGTTCGTTAAGGCGGCGCTTTCCGGCGGCATGTACATACGCCCGCTTGCCTTTGATTACCCGCAGGACAGGCACGCGCTGCGCGTGGAAGACGAGCTTCTCGTGGGCGAGGGCATACTGATTGCCCCCATCTACGAGCAGAACGCGGAGGGCCGCTACGTTTACCTGCCGGAAGCGATGACAAAGGTGACATGGCGGGGCGGAAACATCACGATGGAGGAAAAAGCCGCAGGTTCCTACTATATATATGTGCCTCTGGACGCGGTGGTCTTCTTTGTCAAGCAGGGAAAACTCGTCCCTCTCAGCCAGCCCGCGCGCAACACAAGCGAAGTAGACTACAAGACGCTCCTCTGCGTAGGCACAGGCACGTCTTACGAACTCTACGAGGATGACGGCTATACCCGAAACATCACGCTTGACGGGCATCTGCGCACGCTGGGAGAAAAGTGACAGAACAAGGGCGAAAGCTGCTAGCTTCCGCCCTTGTTGTATGCCTGCTAAAGCAATCCCGAGACTTTCATTTCCTGCACGGCTTTGTTTACGACTTCGTCCACGGTGTAGACGTCACCTTTCTGTTTGTTGATTATGAAATAGGCTTCCCGCAGTTTGTTTTTGGTGGGGTCGGTAACCATCTGGTAAATCTGGGGGCAGAGTTTGGCATAGTCTTCATCGACAAGCCCTGTATTGCCGTCGGGTCGGATGAGCATAAACACGTGGAGCTTTCCCTGAGGGGTATCCCGCTGCATGGCGAGCATGGCGTTTGCATGGAAGCGGCTGCCGTTTACAAGCAGCTGGACGTCGCCAAACTTCTGGTTTATGGTCATTTCGTCTTCCGGCTGCGTTTCAAAGATGCAGGAAAAGTGGTTCAGGCTGATGTCTTTCAGCGATGCCTTGAGCCTTTCCGTCCCCCAGAAGAAAGTAGCGCCGCTGTTTGAGCTGCAGAATGCCCTCACCGTTTTACGCCTGCCGTTTGCATTGTTGGCGGCAAGCAATCTGTCTATGATGAGGAAATTCTGCGCCCGCTGATAGCTGAGCGCCGTGCACCCGCAGGGCACATTGAGCTTGCCCACATAGTAGTTTTCAATCTCCTGCTGCTCGGCACTGACACTCCGCTTGGAAAAAAAGATGCCGGCATAAATATCGTTCCTGTGCCGTTTCAGCAGCTGGCCGATGAAAGCAGTCCACGAGGTTCCATCGATGGGAGAATCAATGTAGAAGAGGACGATGGAGCCCTTGTAGAGCTGTGCTATCAGTTCCACCTTGTACTGAATGTCGCAGATATGGTCATCCGCAATGCGGTAGGTCTCGTACCCGTGCGCAAGGTAGTCTTCCAGATAGTGTTCTGGCAACATGGAAACATCAAAGCCCACGAAAAAAACTTTCCGTCCGATTATAGAACTTGCATCTGTTTGGCTACTCATCATACGCTCCAGTATAGCGTTTTTTCCCCCTTATGGCTAGTCTCCCGCAGACGGCGTTGACGCAGGAGAGTCAGGTCCTTCGGCAGCTCATAGTATCTAGCGCCAGCGAGCAGCGGAAGCTTTCCGCAGGCCCGAGGTACGATGCCGCGGGCGGCTTTCCCTCCGGGAAGAGCACGATTTTTTCCAGTATGAGCGTGGGACAGAGCGCGAAGAAGCGGAGCGTGTTCATGCCCTTGCGGCAGGACACGGTGGCCTTGCGCTTCTGGATGTTGTACTCGGCTCCGTATGCCCACTCGCTGCTGAAATAGGTGACGAAGGTCTGCTTGTCAACCATGTTCAGCACGCGCGGCTCTTCCCCGTTCAGGCTGCAGGCGTATTCCATCACGTTGTCGATGAGCGGCGGATTGGTGGGGGAAAAGTAGAATTCAGCTGTGTATGCGCCCTCCGTTTCCGCGCAGAAGCAGTATTCCAGCCAGGGAATGTCCGCGCCGTCCAGTGTAAACGGGCGGTGGCAGGCGGGCAGCACCTTCATTGCGGATGCGGTTCTGCCATAGCCTTCAAGGTGGACAAAAGCGTAGGGGGCTGCGCCGTGCTTTGCCGCGTATTTGTCCGCGAGGATGGAGATATAGCCCTGCGATTCAAAATAAGTGTTTTCCGCTGTTGCCTGGGGCAGGCTCTCTGCGTTGCGCGCGGGAAAATGCAGCTGGATATGGCTGAAAGCGGTGTCTATGCGCACTGTTCCCGTAGCGGTGCCGCCTGCCCGGGCAAGGAGGGAGCGGTCAATGCCCACGGTGAGCGTGTCATGGCGGTGGAGCGCGGTGCCTTTTTTATGCGAGAGGGAAAGCCATGCGCTCTCTGTGGCGGCGGTGTAGGGGATGGGTTCCTCGTTGGAAGGGGCAAGGTCTACTTTGCATTCCTCGCAAGCGGGATTCATGAAAGCGTCTATGACCATCTCTTTTTCTGAGTAATCCGTTCCGACTAAGTACTCCTCCCTGTCTGTGGGATTTACGATGAGGCGCGGCTTTTTGGACGGAAAGATGCGCATAAGGATGGGCTTTTTGTCATCCTCATCGTTCCAGTGACCAAAGCCGATGTGTTCCGACAGCCCGAAGCCGTAAAATCTGCCGCCGTCAACAGCATGGTAGCTGTCGGTGAGCTTGCTGTCAAAGTCAAGGTAAGCGGCTACCTTGTCCGCCCAGTCGTTTGCCTCCACGCGGTTTTGCCGCGCGTAGAGCTGGTTCTTTGCGCAAGCAATCCAGATGCGGTATACGTTTGCCGAACCTGCTGCGGAATAATACACGAGTTCCCAGAAAGCACCTTCGATGGGTGCGGGGCAGCGGCTCAGCAGTTCCCCTGCGCTCTGGATAATGCCCTCTGCCTTTGCGAGCAGTGCGTCTGCCTCGCCGTAATGGGTGGCATCATAGATGCGCTCGTTCATCACCTCCGGCTTGCACCGATTGGTCAGGAAAGTATAGTCCTGCACGAGCTCTTCCATCTGCTTCATATCGCTGGCGCTAAAATAGGAGGCAAAGTGCTTTTGCAGCCAGTCGTGCGTCCACTGCTTTGTGGAATTGGGCGCGGAGGAGCCGTATTTTTCAAAGTCGTAAGCCATATCCATAAAGTAGTTGAGCGGGAATTCGAGCAGTCCCACATCGCCTGCGTTTACAATCCACACATCCCGTATGCCCCAGTCATAGGCGGCGCTCAGCTGCTCCCATGCCTTGGGCAGATAGTTTTCGTTCACCCATTCATAGCAGTGGGGGCCGCCGTGAAAGTCAAAGTGATAGTAGAGTCCGAGCCCTCCCTTGTGCGCACGCATGGATTCATCGGGAAGCGCACGGAGCACGCCGTAGTTGTCATCGGTCATCATGATGGTAACGCCATCAAGCAGGTCAGTGTCCTTGAGCCCCTGCGTTTCCTCGTTGCCAAAGTAGAACTTGTCCACCTCGCTGAACATGACGAGCATCCGCGGAATCTTTTCAAGGTCCGGATTTACTTCTTCCTTCATGAGTTCATACTGCGTGCGCAGCACGTCCTTTAGCAGGTCTATGTTGTCTTTGAGCGTTGCCTCCCTGCCGAGTATTGCGGTGTCTGCCTCGCCGCGCATTCCTACGGTATAGATGTTTTCAAAGCGGCGGTTGCGGCGCAGGCCGTCACGCCAGAAGCGGGTAACGCCGTCCCTGTTGCGCTGGAAATTCCATTCGCTGCCATATTCCTGCGTGGTCCTGCGGTAAAAGCGGTGCTCTTCCCCGGCGCGGCAGCAGGGCTCGTGGTGGCTTGTGCCCATGACGACGCCGTACTCGTCCGCAAGCTCTGCGTTTTTGAGTCCCGGTCCGTCCCATGAGAAAACCGCGGACCACATGGCTGGCCAGAGGTAGTTGCCTTTCAGCCTGAGGAGCAGCTCAAAGATATGCTCATAGCAGAGGGCATTCGGGCCGCCGAAGCGTTTCAGGCTCCAGTTGCCGAAGGCGGGCCATTCGTCGTTTATGAAAAAGCCGCGGTATTTGACTGATGGCTCACGGGAAATCATATTGTGCGCTGCGGTGAATTCCATGCATTCTTTTTTGGCAGGGACGACGTCTGCAAAGTCAACCAGCGGGGACACGCCGAGCAGTTCCGAAATGTGGAAGAGGCCGTATATCGTTCCCCGCTTGTCGCTCCCCGCGATGACAATGGCGTTCTGCACTGCGGGAAATGCCGCTGAGGGCTGTTCCATGACAAAAAAGCCAAAGACTTCCCGCTTGCCCCTGATGCCGGAAAGGTCTATGCGGGAGGATTTTTCAAGGGAGTCGAGCAGGGGGCTCTTCCCTGCTGTGCCGAAAATGACGGCATCCTGCCGCACGTCTGCAAGGCTGTGGGACAGCGCGGGCTTAAAGCCGAATACCCGGTCGATGTCGGTGCAGACTTTGCGGCTTATCTTTTGAACGCCGGAAAAAGCTTCGCTGTCGCAGACAAAGCACAGGTTTTGCGGCAGTTCAAGGTTAGTTATCTTCATTTTGTACCTCTTTTTGAATGAAATAGGCTGAATACTTTTGCCTGATCTCTTTTTCGTCCACAAACATACTGTTTATGTGGTCAAGGAATTCTTTCTTTGTCCTCGCCGCATCTCTCTGTTTGATGGATTCAAGGATGGCCTTGTGTTCTGTGACGATTCGCTCTGTATTGGAGATGTGCAGGCGCAGGGCGCGAAATCTGGCGTGGTGTATGTTCATCAGCTGTACCGTGTAGTAGCAGAGCATCCTTCCCGCTATCTTATACATTGCGCGGTGAAAGGCGTTATCCAATTCCATAAATTTGCCGTAGTTCTGTTTGGCAAAGTAAAATTCCTGCAGCACGAGGTTTTCTTCAAGGTTTTCTATGTCTTCCTCTGTCGCTTTCTGACAGACAAGCTCCATGACGGCGGATTCTATATTTGCGCGGATAAAGCAGGATTCCTCCACAAGAGCCATATCGATGAGGCTTACGATGCTGCCCCGCTGAGGGATGATTTTCACTATTTTGGTCTTGGCCAGTTCCAGCAGGGCTTCGTGTACCGGAGTGCGCGAAAGCTTTAGCTCGCTGGCTATTTCCTGCTCGCTTATCATGCTTCCCGGCTGCAGTTCAAGGTTTATGATGCCCTCCTGTATAACGCGAAAGGCATAATCATGGTTGGTTTCCTTGTCTTTCTTTTCTGGAATTTTCATATCTGTAGAATAAAGAGGACTGTGGTTCTTGTCAACTAGTGTACAAGTTGAAAAAATTCTCTTGACAAAATACAAAAAGCGGATAGAATAAAATTATGGCAACTGGAATACTAGTATGCCAGTAAGGAAAGGCAAGTAAAATGAAAATGACTTTGCGATGGTACGGAACGGGCTTTGATTCCGTCACCCTGCAGCAAATCCGGCAGGTTCCGGGGGTTTCCGGCGTTATCACCACTCTCTATGACTCCGTGCCGGGAGAGGCGTGGAGCAGGGATGCCATCAGAAAGCTGAAGAAAGAGGTTTCTGATGCGGGCTTGCAGATTTTCGGTATTGAAAGCGTCAACATCCATGACGACATCAAAACCGGCAGCGGCAGGCGGGATGAATATATAGAAAACTATTGCAAGACTCTGGAACGGCTCGGGCAGGAAGGCATCCGCATGGTGTGCTATAACTTTATGCCTGTCTTCGACTGGACGAGGAGCGAGCTTGCCCGCGTCTGTGAAGACGGCTCTACCGTCCTTGCCTATAACTCAGCGGTCATAGATGCCATCAAGCCAGAGGAAATGTTTTCTTCTATAGACAAGGATTCTAACGGCTTTGTGCTGCCGGGCTGGGAACCGGAGCGCATGGCGCACGTAAAAGAGCTGTTTGCGCTGTACCGGAATATAGACAGCGAGAAGCTCTTTGAAAACCTCGTGTACTTCCTCAACGCAATCATGCCGGTCTGTGACAAGTATGACATAGATATGGCAATACATCCCGATGACCCCGCCTGGTCGGTCTTTGGCTTGCCCCGCATCATCACCTGCCAGGAGAACGTTGTGCGCCTGCTCAAGGCGGTGGACAATCCCCATAACGGCATCACTTTCTGTACGGGCAGCTACGGTACGAACCGCAAGAATGACCTCTGCGCTATGATAAAAGCGGCGAAGGGGCGCATTCACTTTGCCCACATCAGGAACCTTAAATTCAACACTGCCATTGATGACCCCGTGCAGGATTTTCAGGAGTCTGCCCACCTGTCCAGCGCCGGAAGCTTTGATATGTTCAAAATTGTCAAGACGCTTTATGAAACGGGCTTTGACGGCGTTATCCGCCCCGACCATGGCCGCATGATTTGGGGGGAAAAGGCTATGCCGGGCTACGGGCTTTACGACCGTGCGCTTGGCGCTGCATATCTGAACGGGCTGTGGGAAGCCTGCGAGAAAAGCTTTGACCGCAGCGGGGTACGGTATGCAGCTGACTGAAAAGGGCATTGCGGACAGATCTCTCTGGGAGGCAAAAGCGTATGGGCTTCCTTCTTTTGACAGGGAGGCGGTGGAAAAAGCAACAAGAGCCGCGCCGTTCTGGATTCACTTTGGGGCGGGAAACATTTTCCGCGCGTTTCAGGCGAACATCGTTCAGGAGCTTTTGAACGAAAAAGTCTTGGACAGGGGGCTTGTGCTTGCGGGCATCCATGATTACGAGACCATTGAAAAGATGTACAGGCCGCATGACAACCTCAGCATACTGGTGACGCTGAAAGGCGACGGCACGGTGAAAAAGACCGTCATCGCTTCCATCATGGAATCCCTTGTTGCAGACCGGAAGGCTGAAGCTGACTGGTCACGGCTGTGCGATATATTCCGCTCGCCGTCGCTGCAGATGGTGTCGTTTACCATTACCGAAAAGGGCTATGCTCTGGATGATGTCTCTGCGGAAGAGCCCGCAAAGCCTGAAAGCAGCATGGGCAAAATTGCCGCCCTGCTCTACGAGCGCTATCTTGCAGGAGCCTTGCCACTCGCCTTGGTGAGCATGGACAACTGTTCGCATAACGGCGACAGGCTCTTTGCCGCGGTGAACGCATTTGCAGAGGAATGGGAAAAACGGGGCTTGTGCCGGAAGGGCTTTTGCGCCTATGTGGGCGACAAGGCAAAGGTCTCTTTCCCTTGGACGATGATAGACAAAATAACGCCGCGCCCCGATGCCAAGATTGCGAAAATCCTTGAAGCTGACGGTGTGGAAGGGCTTGAGCCTGTCATCACGGCAAAGAAAACCTATGTGGCTCCCTTTGTAAACGCGGAGGAGTGCCAGTATCTCGTCATTGAAGATGCCTTCCCCAATGGACGACCGGCGCTTGAAAAGGCGGGAATCTACTTTGCTGACCGCGCCACGGTGGGCAAGGTGGAGAAGATGAAGGTCTGCACCTGCCTGAATCCGCTTCACACTTTCCTTGCTTTGGCGGGCTGTCTTTTGGGCTATACGCTGATTGCCGATGAGATGAAGGATCCCGATCTGCTCTGCCTTGTGAAAAGGCTTGGTTATGATGAGGGGCTTCCCGTCGTTGTTGACCCGGGAATAATCAGCCCGCGCGATTTCATTGACGAGGTGGTGAATATCCGCATTCCTAATCCCTTTATGCCTGACACGCCGCAGCGCATTGCCTGCGATACGTCCCAGAAGCTGCCCATCCGCTTTGGCGAGACAATCAAGGGCTATATGAAGCGTGCGGATTTGGATGTCACGAAGCTCCGTGTACTTCCATTGACCTTTGCCCTGTGGCTGCGCTATCTGATGGCGGTTGATGATGCGGGAAAGGCTTTTGAGCTGAGCCCTGACCCGTTGCTGGAGACTGTGCGGGCTGCTGTACCGGGCGCCATCGCGCAGCTTTTACATCGGGCTGATATATTCGGCGTTGATCTGTATGAAGCGGGGCTTGCCGGCAGGGTGAGCGATTATTTTGCAAGGCTGAGTGCCGGTACGGGGGCAGTCCGCAAGCTTCTCAAAGATGTCTGCCGTGAGATTGCATGACTATGAAAGACTTTTTAGATGACGATTTCCTTTTGCAGGACGAGGTTTCCCGAATCCTCTACCACCGTTATGCGGAAACAGAGATGGTTTTCGATTTTCACAGCCACCTGTCTCCTCGTGAAATATATGAGGACAAGGGGCTTGGAAATCTGGCAAACGCATGGCTTGACCATGACCACTACAAGTGGCGCGCGATGCGGGCTTTCGGTGTGCCTGAAGAACTGATTACCGGACATCTTGCTGCGGATAGCAGCCGTGACTACGAGCGCTATCTTGCCTTTGTGCGCACTTTGCAGGGCTGTGTCGGCAACCCGCTGTATCATTGGAGCCATCTGGAATTGCGGCGCTACTTTGGCATTCGGGAAGTGCTGACGGAAGAGAATGCCCGAAGCGTGTGGGAGCGCTGCAATGCCCTGCTTGCGCAAAAGGATTTCAGCCCCCGTGCCCTGCTTGAAAAGATGCGGGTGAAGGAATTGTGCACGACGGATGACCCTCTGGACGACCTTGTCTGGCACAGAAAGCTTGCCGATGAATGGAAGGGATTACGGGTGCGCCCGTCATTCCGTCCCGATGTGCTGCTGAATGCGGAAAATCCCGATTTTCCTGCCGCAGTGTCCCGCCTGCAGGATATATCGGGCACGAAGTTTGAGGGGATTGCGGATATGCTTGCCGCGCTCGCCGCCCGTATGGATTTTTTCAAGGAGAACGGCGCGCTTGTGAGCGACCATTCCCTGGAAGCTGATTTTTATCTTTCCGCAAGCCGTGAGGAGGCTGACGCTGTTTTCAACAGAGCTTGGCTCGGCAGAAAGCTTTTTCCGGAGGAGCTTGCGAAATATCGCGGGTATATGCTGATAGAGCTTGGAAAGCTCTATGTGGAGAAGGGGCTTTCGATGCAGCTACACATCGGCGCCTTGCGCGACAACAACAGGATCCTGCTTGCCGCCGCGGGCAAAAACGCAGGCGCGGACAGCCTGCAGGATTTCAGCTTTATGGCACAGCTTGGCGCGGTGCTTGGCGGCATCTATGCGGCAAAACCGGAGGCGCATACCGTCCTCTACAACCTGAACCCCAGGGACAACGAGGCTCTTGCTGCCATGGCGGGCAATTTCCGCAACTGCCAGTTTGGACCTGCATGGTGGTTCAACGACCACAGGGACGGCATCGAAGAACAGCTGCGCGTCTATGCCCGCACGTCTGTTCTGGGAAAGCATCTGGGAATGCTCACTGACAGCCGCAGCTTTCTGTCTTATCCGCGCCACGAATACTTTCGCCGCATACTGTGCAGTTTTATCGGTACGATGGTGGAGGAAGGGGAATTCCCGTGGAACGAAGAATTGCTCGGTGCGTTGGTAAAAGATATCTGCTACAGGAATGCTGCCCGGTTTTTTACCTGGGCTCAAGGAGGATATAGCTTATGAATGATGTTTTAAAGCAGATTGGAGAAATCGGCATTGTCCCTGTCGTGGTCTTGAACAGGGCGCAGGATGCAAAGGGCTTGGCTGAAAGCCTTTTGCGGGGCGGGCTGCCGTGTGCGGAAATCACGTTTCGGACCGATGCCGCCGAGGAAAGCATCCGCACGATAGCGAAGGATTTTCCTGAGCTGCTTGTCGGTGCGGGAACGGTCTTGAGCATTGAGCAGGCAGAGCGAGCGGTTGGGGCAGGCGTAAAGTTCATCGTATCGCCGGGGCTGAATCCCTCGGTAGTTGGGCATTGTGTCAAGAAGGGCTATCCGGTCATGCCCGGCATTATGACGCCTTCTGAACTGGAAATGGCATTGGGCTTTGGGCTTGATGCGGTGAAGTTCTTCCCTGCGGAGAATGCGGGCGGGCTCAAGATGATAAAGGCGATGAGTGCTCCCTATTCGCAGGTCAAGTTTATGCCCACAGGCGGCATAAATGCGGCAAATGTGCGTGACTATCTTGCTTTTGGCAAAATCCTTGCCTGTGGCGGCAGCTGGATGGTCAAAGGAGAGCTTATTGCGGCGGGAAAATTTAATGATATAGAGCGGCTTACGAGAGAAGCCTCGGAAATTGTGAAAGAAATACGTAAGCCAGCTTCAAAAGGCTGAGTTTTTTGAAACTGGCTCTTTGATGAGGGATAAACGGAGTGAGTTGGGTGGTTACAGGGTGAATACAGCACCTTGTGCCACCCTTTCTTTTTATACGACTTTGTTCAGCATAAAATGCACGCTGCCGCCATATTGCGGCTTTCCCAGAATACGGAGGCCTGCGTACATGAGCTCTGCGCCTGTCGCACAGGTTCCGTCCGGCACGATTGTCTGCTGGCTTGCCGGCAGGGCGGCGTTTGCCTGTTTCTGCGCTTCCCGCATGACGGCGCTCTGCATACTTGTAAATGTGTAGCGTGCATCCTCTTCAAGTCCTTGCAGACGGACTACCGCGTTTTCAGGATTTGCTTCGCTGTAGCTCCACACGATGGAAACAACGGCATGGGACTTGTCTTTAGACACATGCTCCCATGCGGCAAAGCGGGAAAACTCTGCGGCGGCAGGGGATGTCCACGGCGTTTCAAGGCGATAGAGGTCTCCAAACTGCACGGTATGGCGGATGCTCTTGTACCAGATAATCTGGTCTCGTATTTCCTCAAGCTCCAAAGGCGAAAGCTTGTTCAGGTCAAGCTCGTAGCCGAAGGTTCCCGCCATGGCGACTCGGCAGCGGCTTGCAAGGGAGGTAATCCTTCCCACCTGATGGTTTGGCACAGCTGAGACGTGGCAGGACATGGCGCTTGCAGGATAGGCGAGCGAGGTGCCGAGCTGTATGGCTATGCGGGAAAGCGCGTCGGTGTTGTCGCTTGTCCAGGTCTGCGGCATATAGTAAAGCATGCCCGCGTCAAAACGTCCTCCGCCACCGGAACAGGATTCAAAGAGCACGTCGGGGAAGCGTTCCGTCAGGATTTCCATCAGGCGGTATAAGCCAAGATAAAAGCGGTGGGAGTCTCCCAGATGCATGTCTGACGGGCTGCGGTTGAAGTCCCACTTTATGTAGTCTATCTTCACTGCCGAAAGTATGGCGGAAAGCTTTTCGGCAAGGTAGTCCACAACCTCCTTCCGCCCCATGTTGAGCACAAACTGGTGGCGGCTCAGCACTGCATCGCGTCCTTCCACATGCAGAGCCCAGTCGGGGTGTGCGCGGTAGAGCTCGCTGTCTGGGGAAATCATTTCCGGCTCAAACCACAAGCCGAATTTCATTCCCCGTTGATGAATTCCATTGGCAATCTCTTCAAGCCCGTTGGGCAGTTTGTTCCTGTCTACCACCCAGTCGCCAAGCGAGGAACGGTCATCGTCGCGCTTTCCAAACCAGCCGTCGTCAAGGACGAAAAGCTCCACGCCCTCTTTTGCCGCGGTATCCGCAAGTGCGAAGAGCTTCTGGGCACTGAAGCTGAAATACGTGGCTTCCCAGTTGTTGATGACGATGGGGCGGTCTGCATCGCGCCACTTGCCGCGGCAGAGGTGGCGCCTGTAGAGGTCATGATAGGTGCGGCTCATGCTGCCAAGCCCTGCTTCGCTGCGCACCATGACGATTTCCGGCGTGCAGAAGCTTTCTCCGGCTTCAAGCCGCCAGTCAAAATTGTAGGGATTGATGCCCATCTGCAGGCGGCTCATGCTCCACTGGTCCACTTCCACCTGCGCGGTAAAATTGCCGCTGTAGACCAGATTGAATCCATAGACCTCGCCGGAAGTCTCTGTGGCACCTGCGCCCAGCAAGGCGATAAAGGGGTTCTCCTGATGGCTGCTCATGCAGCGGCGGCTTTCCACGCCCTGTATTCCCGGCACGAGGTCCCGCAGAATAACATGGCGTTCCCGTGCATGGGCGCCTGAAAGCTGGAGGAGCCTGTAGCGGGAATGCGGAAAATCAAGGCTTGCGCTCATCGCTTTGCGCAGGGTAAGCGCCTCCCCACCGCAGTGGAAGACCGTGTGGCGGCAGATTGCATCGAATTTATTCCACACGGTATAGCTTAAAGTGACGAACAGCCCTGTATGCGGGTCTTTCAGGTCAATTTCCAGCGTGTCCGCGTCTTCATCGGCTTCAATATACGTGGCGGGCAGTCCTTCGAGCTGCTTTTTCCCTTTGAAAATCCTGTGCCCGCAGTAGTACAGGTCTGCGGCAAGCGTTCCGTCAGCACCTATTGCTTCAAAGGCTGGCTGGCGGAAGTCCGAACGCATCGCCACGGGATATTCGCACTGCTGTGCATCCAGAGAAAAGTCAGCCTTGTCGTGCTCATCGGCGGGAACGGGGCAGTATGCTCTGTCTGCCAGCGGCATGACGCATACATCGGACCAGGCGGAAAGCCTGTGGAACCAGCCGCCATGCAATAGATACTTTCCATTATACAGGCGTATCACATAAGTCGATGTCGGTGTATGCAGCAGAAATACATTTTTTTCTTTGTCAAAGCAAATCATACAGTATAGTTTCCTCCTGCTCTCATCATAGTCCTTCCCGCTGTTAGTTTCAAGCTGTCCTAAAACCCTTGCCACAATTCTGTCATTATAGTATATTTTGATTGTACACAATTAAATCTAGGAGGCCAAAAGATGGCAGTAGAAGTAAATGAGCAGACATTCGAGCAGGAAGTCCTGAAAAGCGATATCCCTGTATTGGTAGATTTCTGGGCAACGTGGTGCGGTCCCTGTCAGATGATGGGGCCCGTCGTGGAGAAGCTGTATGAGGAGCAGGCGGGCAAGGTGAAAGTTTGCAAAGTGAACGTGGACGACAACACCGAGCTTGCAGAAAAATACGGCGTGATGAGCATTCCGAATTTCGTTCTCTTCAAGAACGGCAAGGTGGCGGGCCAGCACATTGGCGCCAGCTCAAAGGAAGCGCTTGAAAAGTTCATACAGTCATAATGAGGGAGCTTTGCCTCAGATGCCTGCGTCCGAAAGAGTCATGTTACTGTAAGTACATCGGCAGGGTGAATGCAGGCATAAAATTTGTATTCCTCATGCACCCCAAGGAAGCAAAGCGCCAGCGCACCGGTACCGGCAGGCTTGCGGCGCTGAGCTTGCCGGGAAGCGAGATTGTGACGGGTGTTGATTTCAGCCGGAATGAGCGGGTTAATGCCCTGCTTGCGGACAGCTCTTGCTATCCCGTCCTGCTCTATCCCGCAGAGGATGCATGGACAAGCGCCCGCGAAGGCTTCCGTGAAGCGGTGGGCGGCAGAACCTTGCTCGTCTTCCTTGTCGATTCTACATGGGCGTGTTCCAAAAAAATCATAAAATCTTCAGGCAATCTGCAAACGCTGCCCAAGTTTTCGTTTAGCGGCAGCTACAGAAGCATCTTTACGTTCAAGCATGAGCCAAAGGATTACTGCGTGTCAACGATAGAGTCCTGCTATTACCTCATAAAGGAGCTGCAGGGCGCGGGCATGGCTGATGCCTCCGCAAATCCCGAACCGCTCATGGATGTCTTCAAGAAGCTGATACAGTTCCAGCTGCAAAAAGAAAACGAGCGGATTCAGTCCGGCGTTCCCGGCAGCCATGCCTATGACTGGAAATACACAAAGCTCAGGGAAATTCCTTCGCTGTAGCACGCCCCTTATTTGCGCTTTGCATAGTTTTTCACATACCAGTCAGCCGCAGATGAGCAGTTTTGGGGATTGCCGTCTGCCTCATTGCCTATAGTCCTGCGGCAGAGCGTGCGGCTTGTCGCAGAGCTTGTTATGCCTGTGGCTTGAAAGGCATCAGCGATGTCGCAGGAAGCCGTGCCGTCTGCGCCCTGCCACACGCCGCTTTCTTCCACCGCGCGGCAGAGCGCCTCGTAGTTTTTGTTCCAGCTGCTTTCTTCTTTTTTTGGGTCGGCAAAGGGCAGGGCGTCCACTATCCTGCCGCTTACTGCGTCCCGCAGCACAAGGATGTCCGACGGGGAAAGGCGGCTTTTCTGATTGTCAAGCCATAAATCCCAAGCGTCCTCAGAAGAGTCTGCGGCAAAGGATGCCTGCCTGTCGCCAAGGACTTCGTCCACCATGCCCTGCTGGCAGTAGTCCCCGTCGGCGTTTTTCATCATGCGGAGGTGCACGGTGACAAAGTCCCCCGCCGCCACGGTGATGGGCGGGAATACGTATTTTTTCTGCTCGCCATCCCCTGCGCTTAGCAGTTCGTACCCTGCAAGATTTCCTCCCGTCAGGCAGAAGAGTTTTACGAATTCGTAGTGATTTTTCTTTGAAGAGTAGGCATTGCGCACCTCTGCAAGCTGTAGATGCGCCATATCGTCGTTATAGCCGGGAAAGGTGATGCTGAGCGTGAGCGTGCTGCCGCCCTCGTCCTGCACATCTCCCGTGAACGTGTAGGAAATGCCGGGTTTTGTCTTTTCAGCGAGCGCAAGCCGCAAGTCTTTTCCTTGCCCTTCTGGATGGGATACGCCAAGACCTCTGCCTGTTTCGTCAGAGACAAGGGCATGGAGAAGGAGAACTTCCCTGTCAAAGCTCAGCGAGAGGCTTGTGCTGTCTGCTGTTGAAAAATCGGTGAGGGCAGGGGGCGTGCAGCCTTCCGAAACTATGGTTATTCCCTGCGCCGTGCAGGCTACCGGAGCAATCGAAAAGACAACAAATGCCGACAACACAAGTGCCGGCATGACGATTTTTGCAAGATAAAGAAAAACTGTATTTATTTTCATTTGTAACCTCTTCTTAATCAGTCACAAATGAGATTCAGTTTTTGACACAAGAAACGAAATTTTTTTAGTAAATTTATCACCTTTCCTAAAAACGCACAGTTTCTACCATATATCTGATAGATGTCCCCGTTTCGTCTTCCTGCGTCTTCTGTATGACAAAGACTAGGGAGCGCTTGCTGTTGTCGGTAAAGATTCGCTCAATCTGGTAGGAGCTTATGCCCTTGCGTACATACTCGGGGTTTCCCACCCGCCATGATTTCAGTACGTTGCCGTCTTCGTCTTCCTTAGCCATCTCTATGTAATATTTTGAAGAAACGCCCACACCTTTGCCCATATACGTCGGTATCAGCTTGATGTGGTAGAAGATTTCCTCGTCCTCATCGGAGGATTCAAAGTCCTTGAAATAGATTTCATTGGTAGGGGCAGATTCCTCTTTTACATAGAGCAGCCTCGCGGGATCTGAGGGAGCGTAATTATATGCTTTGAGCTTTGTGTCCGCGTGCTTGAAAAGGCTGTCATAAGCGCCTTTCCCGCTTATGGAAGCAGTCGCCGCGCTCGGGCTGGTCTTGTAAATGCCGTTGGGAACGAAAGCATTTTTTTCAACATCCACCGCATAGATTTCTGCCCATGCCTGAAATTTTTTATCTATTTTTCCGTATTCTCCGAAAATATACGTCTTGCCGTCCTTGGAAAAGCCTATATCAGAAAAAGCGGCTGCATCGCCTGCAAAAGCGCTTGTACCGGCCAGTGCCGCCAATAAAGCGAAGACTACAACCTTCTTCATGATTCCTCCCAGAATGAAAAGATAGTTTTCTGTATTTAATATCGGAGTGCTAAAGACAGGCTTTACTAAAATTTGCACATGGTTTATGCTAATACCATGACACTCAAAGTCCGCAACCGCATGCTGCTGGCGTTTTTCACGACATCGCTCGTTTTCAGCATCCTGACCATAGCGCTTTTTGCCTACGCGCTCATCAACAAGAAGATAAGTTCCCCAGATACGTTGCTCCGCCTTGTCCCGCTTCCAGACACAAAGCTGCTCGGCTACCGTCAGTCTGCCACGATAAGCGCAATCATAAGCTTTGAACTCTATACAGTGCTGACTGCCATCTTCCTGTTCTTTCATTTTGAAAAGACGCAGGCGCTGGAGGTCATCTATTTCTGCGGTTTTTTGATTGGCTGCCTTTGCGAAGGCGTACGCCTTTTTGTCCCCGCGTATAACTTTTGGCATGCCTCTTCCGTGCAGGTGCTTGTGACGCGGATAGTCATTGCCGGCAGGATTCTTGCACCCTTGGGGCTTTTGTTTTCAGCATCATTCAATGATACTGAAAAACGGCAGTATGTGGAGCGGAATTTTATCATCATGATTCTGCTCGCCATCATGACGGGACTTCTCTATCCTTTGCAGACATTCCATATAAATACAGGCTTTACGACGGGCTGGGGGCTGCGGAGCTTGCTCTTGAGCATACGGATCATCCTCATTCTGGCAACGCTGAGCATCTTGATTTACAAGGGGCTTTTGAACAATACTGCGGAATTAATCAAGCAGAGCATAGCGTACCTCATACTTTTTATCGGCTATTTTTTGCTTTGCCTTGCGGACTGCTATCTGCTTCTGATTCTCGGCGTCATTCTGCAGGTCGGGGGCACGGTGTTCTACCTGCTGAGCCTTCACGCATATCTATGGAAGTAAATACTGCGCCACGCCGCCAAGGACGATGGGAATTAAGATATTATCAAAATCCTTCAAGGGTAAAAGCTCGATAAACATCCCCGCAGACGCAACGAGTATCGCTACCGAAGATTTCCGGCAGGCAAGAAACGTTGCAATGAATATTGCCGCAAAGCAGGTGAGGCTGCCCGCAGCTGTCTTTCCCTGGGTGAGGGGAATCTGTACTTTGCCGAAGAGCTTGCCCGACAGGCTTGCAAGCCCGTCGCCAAACGCCAGCGAATAGATGCCTATGGCGGCAGGCAACGAATTCCACAGCAGGGCGCAGAGGATGATGCCGCAGGAAAGCGTGACTGGACCCAAGACGAATTTATTTTCATCCCGCTTTCGGGCGGCAGCTGCCGTCACTGACGAAACGAGGGGAATCTGTATGCCTTTCTTTAGCCGCAACAGCTCTGCCACGCTGTAAAGCGCGACCACCACCGCAAGCGCGACAAGCACCTGTACGCGCCAGCGATAGAGGAAAAAAGGGATAAGTGCGCTGCAGATATGTATGGATTTACGGAAGACTTCCTTTTTTATATCGATGAGGTATTGCCGCTTTACGATGCCCGAAGCCTTGCAGCTTGCGGACTTTGAAAGACTCCTCACTCTAAGCCTTCTTCTTTATCCATAATTTTCGGAATATCCGTGTATATCTCCGGTTCATAAGCTGCGTAGGGCTCAGTGATATACTTGATATTCTGAGCTGCAAGGTTTGAGCCTTCCAGACGTATCATCGTCTCCTGATTGCGCGTGAGGGCATCCCATGCCCGCAGGCTGTCATTGAGGTGGACGACGGCTTGTGCATTCTTTTTGCTGTCACCCGTCATCTGCGCGATGCGGAAAAGCGTGACGCCCAGATTGTTCGTCGCCTTCAGGTAGGTGTTCACTATATCCCCGTGGTCCGCTCGAACCTGCGGGAAGAGGATATTGTAGCGCTCCATCTGAAGCTGGACGACATCTATCAGCTTTTCGTAGTATCCCTCGGCGGCGTAGTTGTCATCTCGCAGGCTCAGCGTGTTGGCAAGGGAGAGCAGAACGTGGGAGTCATTCGGGCTGCCTTCTGAGCTGCGGATGAACGACCCCAGTGCCTCTGGGTAATTGCGGTTCTTGTACTGTATGTAGCCGATGCGGTAGCGGACAGACGGCGTGTCGTTCTTGTTGTTCACCGCCTTGATGTAATTGCCGAGGGCTGTCTCCATCTCGCCTGAAATGAAGTAGTCGATGTCCCCCATATCGCTGTAGAGCCTGCCTATGTCCTGCGTGCTTTCAAAGCCGCTGGATTCGTGCTCCTTCTCAAAAATCTCAATGCCCTCGCCATAGGTCTGCTCTGCGTCTATATACTTGCGCTCAGCGGCATAGCCTTCGCCCAAAAGGCGGAAAGCGTCGATGTACTTGTATGTGTCATGGCGGTTCCGGTACTGGCGCTCCTTGAATATCTCGATGGTTCTCTTGAAGAATTCCGAGGCACGCTTGCGGTCAGAGTCAGAGGTAGAGGTATTCCTAAAGTAGGTGCCCATATTGTACATGGCATAGGGGTTTGAGGGCGCAGCCTTCACCGCGTCTTCAAGCAAACCGCGCAAGCCCTCTATGCGGGAGCGCAGTCCCTCTTCTGATGGAGGCAGATCCCCGTAGCGTTTGCCCAAGAGGTAGCCCGAAAGCTCGATGAGGTCATCAGCCGCCAAATCCTTTGACTTCGGAAAAGACTGTTCCTTGTACTGCAAAACCTGTGCGAGGTTGTCTGTGCGGATATAATAGCGCATCTGGCGGGCGAGGTATGTTTTAACCTCCTTTTTGTCCCCGTAAAGCTGCACGAGCAGGTCGTATTGTTCCTTCGCATCAGCGAATTTTGCCGGATCCTTGTCCGTCGCCCAGTCAAGATACAGGTCTCCAAGCTGCAGGATGCCGTCAGCATCGTTTACATGGTAGTCCAGCACCTCGCGCTTCAAGATGCGTTCGGCTTCCTCGTAATTGTAAAGGTCATCCGATTCCATTTTTGCCCATGCAAGACCTGCCGCTTTCTCATGATTGTAACGGCGGAGAATATTGCTGTACATAGTGCGCGCGCGCTCATACTGGTGGTGCTCGCGGTAGCGTTCCGCATAGCGGTAGAACCAAGCCTTTACAGACTTGTAGTGCAGGGCATGGTTAAAGCTGTCCTCTGACTGCGGGTACTGGTTCTCCTGAATGAACGTGTAGCCTTGCTTGTAGTATTTGCGCGCCATACTCGGCTCGTAGATGAAGGTCTTTGACAGAAACATGACGCAGAAGAAGAGGATAACCGCCATCAAGCTCAGTATGGCGACGGGGATAATTCTGTTCTTGAGCTGGTATTCCAGCGTCTTTTTATATGCCTCGTATTCTTCTGCGGAACGCCGTTCATAGTCACGCGGCACCTGCAAGGAAATGTCAAGCTTCTTTTCCAAGTCGGCTGCGACCTGACGGGCAGGCACCTTGCGGAGAATCTTGTCAAGTACCTCAAAGACGGCATCATCGGTAAATTCGTTCTTGACGACGAAGTCTTCCACCGCCATGCGCACGTTGAGCGGGTAGAACTCGAGGTTTGCGAGGAAGCGCTTGTATTCGGCATCGGTAAAGGTATTTTTCGGCTTTTTTTCCGCTTCCTGCTCGGTTTCCGCCGATGCAGGGGCTTCCTCCTTCTTGTTCAGGTCTGCCGTCACTGTGTCGGAGAAGCCGGGAATGTGGAATTCTCCCTCTTCGTCAGTGATATTGTCAAAAGCAAAATCGCTTGAGCCTGCGGAGAAGTCAACGCCGTCCATGCCGGAGGTGTCAACAGGACCGAGTGCGTCATCATCAGACACTTCCTGCCGCAGTACGTCAGAAGAGGGAACGTCATCAAAGCCGTCAAGCCCCATATTTTCTGGCTGAGCGGAGGCAGTGCTGTCCGTCGTCAGACTGTCAAGATTGTCGAGATTAAAGTCATCGGGCAGGTCCATTCCCGCATCGCCTGTGTCTGCGGGAACAGCTGGAGCTTCTGCACCAAGGTCAAGATCCTGCGCCGGCAGCTCTGCATTTGCGTCAAGGTCTGGTATATCTATGTCGGACAGATCCAAGTCTGGCAAGTCCGGGCTGCCGTCCCCTGCGGGAAGGTCGTCCAGAGACAGATCCGCATTGCCCGCCGCCCCGTCATCCGGCATATCCAGCTGGGACATATCGAGGTCGGGAATGCCGGAGAGCAAGTCGTCTTCGGAAAGCTTCGTGAGGTCTTCCGGCAAATCAAGGCTTGCGCCGCTGTCAGTGCTGTCAAGGGCGTTATCCGCAACTGTATCGTTCTCCGGAGCGCTAACGCTGTCTGGAATGTCTGGAATATCGGAGAAGTCCGGCAATTCCATCTCTTCCGCAGAAGCGGGAGCTGTCTCATTGTCTGCGTTTGAAGGAATATCGGAAAAGTCTGGCAGTCCCGTCTCTTCCACTGGGGCTGCTGTGTCTTCGGGGAGGGCTGCTTCGTTGCCTGCATCTCCTGCATCTATAGAAGGAATGTCTGCATCAGACGACAAGTCCACATCGGGAATGCCTGAAAGATCGAGGCCTGCAAGGTCAGACAGACCATCGTCTGCTGCGGGAGCTTCCTCCTGCGTGGCAGGGGCTTCGTCCTTGTCTGCGCCAGCGTCTCCCGCCGTCTGGTCAAAATCATCAAGCAGGGAGGTGACGTCAAAGTCATCGTCAGAGGAAGACGGAGTGCTGTCTGTTGGAGCGTTTGCTTCGCCGCTCGGCTGCAGGAGGGCATCGAGATCCAGATCCTCTACGGGAATGTCTGGAGCTTCCTCCTGCGTGGCAGTGTCAATATCAGGAAGTTCAAATTCACTTAAGTCGGCATCATCCAAGTCACCAGCGGTATTCAGTATATCTGAAACATCCGGCAGCTTTGCATCGGCACTGCCCTCTGACTGCTTCTCGGCTGCGGCAGCTTCTGCCTGAGATATATCGTCTTCCGAAACCTTCGGCATTCCGTTCAAAAAATCCTCGGAATCGTCTTTTTCGGACACGTTTTTCGGGAAGGGAGCACGCACTGGCTTCTCCCCGCGTGAGGCACGAACCTTAGCCTCGTCTCCAAGAGCCAATATATCTGTCGTAAACTGCTTTAACTGGTTTAATCCTGGCATAGCCTGTTATTATACTCCACAACTCTATGGTATTTCAAGTTATCTATCGGAATAAAAAGAATTCGGTATAAGGACTTTTATAAAATCGGGCATGGTCAGATACAGACATAAATAGAAAATAATGATAAACTATGGTCTATGGCGACCGATGTATATAATATGGAAAAGAGATTCATTTGCAGCCTTCTGCTCTCCCTCTTTCTTCTTGCGGGGGCAGCATTTGCAGAGAAAGTCGCACCCGTCAGCGATGAAGAAGCCGACAGGGCAGAACTCGTCATCAGGATCAAGGATGTGCAGGCTCCCCAGCTCAAAGGCGACTACGTGATTTTCACTGCGGACAGCGATTCTCGTTTTGTCGGCATTGCTTTTGATTTTGAGAATTTCCACATAATACACCCCTACCAGATTCGCAAGATTTACGATGCGGACGGCGAAGTCACCAAATCCTTCTTTTTTTATATCCTTAAATTGGATAAGTCTATGACGGATATCAGGTACCGCGTGGTGGTGGACGGGCTGTGGACGCTTGACCCGACGAATACCGAGAAGAAATACGACCGCGCCACGGGTCTTATGCTCTCCTATTTCGATGCAAACCGCGACATCCCTCCTGCCACCGAGGTGCAGAAAGACGGCATTGTCCGGTTTGTCTATCAGGGCGAGGCAAAGCAGCAGGTGCGTCTCGGCGGCAGCTTTACCAACTGGGACAGCTGGATTTACGAGATGAAGGAAGTGAAGCCCGGCCTTTACGAGTTTGACCTGCCGCTCCCCCCTGGCACCTACCAGTACGCATTTTTCACAGGCGTGAACATGATGGTTGACCGCTCCAACCCCCAGCGCTGCTACAGCCCCGACGGCAAAGTTGCCTCTCAACTCACCGTGGCGCAGAAAAAATAGAGCGGATTTCTTCTAGCAGAGCCAGTTTCAAGAGCGACAGACTTTTGAAACTGGCTTGATTTTTGCTGTTACGCTTATAGCCTCGCACTTATATCTGGAATAGGCTTTCCATATTTTTATCCAAAAGTTTGAGCAGCTCCTTCTTTTTCTGCTGAAATGTGATGTAGCGTGATTTTAAAGAATCCTGCGCCTGCGGTGAAGCGGGTTGCGTGTCTGGCAGGAGGAATAAATCGGCAACGGCGATATGCAGAGACTTCGCCAGCTTTACGAGCGTCTTGTCGCTCACCCATGTCTGGCATCGTTCAATGTCATTCATGTATGGCTCTGAAATATCCGCAAGCTCTGCCAACTTTACCTGCGTTATGCCCAGTTCCTTGCGGCGCGCCTTTATGTTCTGTGCCAGAACCAGCCGTAGATTATCTGCTTCCATCGGTATTACAGAATATGCCAATATCCTAGGAAATAAAACATGTTATTGACAGGGGATAAATACCTATGTTATTATCTATATTATCAAACAGGGTAACGGCATGGAAAATAACAGTGCAGCCTTTTAAGGCAAGGAGAAATGGCGTATGAAAATGAAGAATCTTTTTGCATTTGCGGTGATGGCATTGGCGCTGGCGTTTGTGTTTGTCAGCTGTAGCAACAGCACGAGCGATGATGGTGGAAGTGGTACTCCAGCTGTTGTTACGGGTTCTGGGGCAGGGACAGATTATTATGGAAATTTCAAGGTAAATAATAAAGAATTTTCTCTTATCTCCTTTGATTCCAATACCTACACGATGTATGGTGCTGGAACTAATGACAGCGGTACATACAGCACTGGTAAGTCAGCACGGGCGGGATTGGCATCTGGTACTACGTATACGCTTTCTAGCAACAATGGAAACGGCGCGTTTACGGTCACACGAAGCGGTTCTACGTTGACATTCGGAGGCGATGCATCTGGGGCTGCTACAGACATTCTTGCGGTGGCATCATCTTCTTTACCAACTGCATCAGGCACGTGCCCGCTCATTGGGAAGACATTCAAAATGTTTGAAGTTTCGGGAAGCTATGAATGGGATAGAAATCAAATCTTTAAATTTACTGATAGCACTGTCGTCATTACAAAACAAGATGAGGAAGGAGAAAAATGGAGTAATGAGTATTCTTATACATATAACGCATCCACTGGTATAGTCTCTTGGCGGTTAAACTCAATCAATGGTTTGGGTGCCGAGGACTATTTTAATAAGTTGGTCAAAAATGGGGCTACAAGTGGAACGTTGCTATTGGACAAAGATTACTTCATAGGGGTGGAAGGATATTCACTGACTGCGATTGATGATACAACGTATACATTGGAATCAGTCTTCCCGGATAAAATTACTAACTCAAACTTCCCACATGAAAAACTCCAGGTGAGCCTTGTAAAATATAGGGGGAAC
>CAKZZK010000318.1 GCA_937885235.1 uncultured Treponema sp. | reverse complement strand
TCCGATATTTCTGCCGGGGAGAGCATAGAGCTTCCACACTTGTTGATGAAGGCTCAGTTATTATACAGTTACTATAACTTCACTGAGCGAGGGACTTTGCTTTATGTTGTGAGTACGGACAGTATCCTCTCCGCAGTCTTCTTATACGAATACTGCTCCGGAATGGAAACCGGCGGCATGTTGCCCTGCTGCCAGACTTCCGCAAGCTTGTCTGCAAGGTCGGCGGCGTTTCCTGCCTTGAAGAATGTGACGGGAAGGTTTTGATAGATTTCCCGAAAGACGGGAATGTCGGAAACGACGGCCCTTGTGCCTACGGCGAGGGCTTCGAGCGGGGGAATGCCAAAGCCCTCGTAGAGCGATGGCTGTACCAAGATTTTTGCCTGTGCGAGCAGGCTGTGAAGCTCTTCGTCGGGGA
Source organism: uncultured Treponema sp. (assembly GCA_937885235.1). Taxonomy (GTDB): domain Bacteria; phylum Spirochaetota; class Spirochaetia; order Treponematales; family Treponemataceae; genus Treponema_D. The sequence continues at coordinate 14,537 of CAKZZK010000318.1, read as the reverse complement.
TATATCCGGTGAACTTGATATCCTTGCTGTCCATCTCCGTCAAGGTTTGCATGACAGCGTTATCTTTGCTGCGGAATGCATCTTTTGAGCCGATGATGACAAGCTGCGCCGCTGTATGCTGCTTGAAAAGGGAAAAAGCCTCCAGCAGCGTGGGCAAGCCCTTGTGCTTCTTTATGTTGCCTATGAACAAAATTACCCCTTGCTTCTTTGCAGGCGCGATGCCTGGCTGTGAAAAATAGGCAGGAAGCCCGTTGTATACGACATGAACCGGCTTTTTGCATGCAAGCGTAGCGATGATCCTGCTTTTGCTGAAATGCGAGACAGTGAAAATAGCCTGGGAGCGAAAGACGGCATAGCGGTAGCACAGCTTCCTCAGCAAAGTTCCAAGCCGCCCTGCCAGACTGGCAACATCCAGAAAGACGACATCGTGGATGGTCGTAAAGACCGGTATGCGGATTCCAGCCGGTATGTTGCAGTAGGGCGAAAAGAAAACATCGCAGCTGTTTATTGCCTTCCGCAGCCTGCGGGGAAAAAACAGCAGGTCTTTGAGGGAAAAGGGACGTATTGCGCAGGGGCAGGGAAGCGCCTTTGCAGTCGGTGGCATACCCTGTGGCAACGAAGAGAGCCCTAGCAAGAGGCAATCATGGGGACTTTGGCATAAAAAGGGAAGAATGCCGTCTAGAAAGGTGCCGATGCCGCTTTTACCGCTCATGCGGCTGTCTATCGCTATTTTCATATCTTTGCCTGTATCATACGGACTGTTTCGTCAATCTGTGCTTTCAGCTGAGTCCTGAAACGCGAGGCAGAAAACTGCTGTGCATGGGCTGCAATGTCCTGTGCTTTGAAAATCCCCTGTTCTGCCAGAGCTTCAAAGCGGAGCATCGCCTCTTTGAGCGACTGGCTGTCCTGCCCGTCAAAGAAGATACCCGTCTTTCCGTCAACGACGGTTTCCAAGGCGCCGCCTTTCCCGTATGCTATGACGGGGCGGCCACATGCCTGCGCTTCCACGGGGATGATGCCGAAATCCTCTTCCGCGCAGAAAATCAACGCCCTGCAGCGCTGCAAAAAATCTGCAACTTTGTCGTCAGGCAGCCGCCCCGTAAAAGTGATGGAGCTGCCCGCAAAAGATGCGGCGAACGCCTTTAAATGCTTTTCTTCGCTGCCGCTGCCAATGACTATAAGCTTTCTGCCCAGCTCTCCGCAAGCCTGTATCGCCACATCGATGCGCTTGTAGCTTACGAATCGGCTGAATACGATGTAGAAGTCTTCACTTTCCTTTCCGTTTGGAGTAAGCCGCTCTGTGTCCACTGGCGGATGGATAACCTTTGCATCCCTGTGCCAGAATTTTTGGATGCGGCGGGCTATGTAGCGGGAATTGCAGATAATTGTGTCGATTCTCTGGCTGGAAAGATAATCCCACTGCCGTATGCCGGGAATCCAGCGTTTCATAAAGAAGCGGGTGAGCAGCCCTGAACGCTTTAAATAGGCAAAATATAAATCCCATGCGTAGCGCATCGGCGTGTGTATGTATGCCAGATAGGGGACCGTAGGCGCGGTGATGACTCCTTTGGCACAGGAGGAAGAACTTGCAAGCACCAGGTCATAGCCGGACAAGTCAAATGATTCGAATGCTTTCGGCATAAATTTGAGGAACTTGGTATAGAGCTTGCTTGCGCAGGGAATTTTTTGGAGAAAAGAGGTATGCACTTTCTCCGGTGGAAAATGCGAAGCCATTTTGCCCTTGTCATACACCAGGGTATAGATGTCCGCATCAGGGTAGAGGGCAAGCATCTGTTCAACGACGCGCTCTCCGCCGCCGTAATTTACGAGCCAGTCATGTACGATTGCGACTTTCATGCTATCTTATTCACCTTTCAACTGAGTCCAGTTTTTTGCCTTGAAGATATTATCCCTGACAAGCCACCACTCGCTGTCCTTGATGCTGTGCGTATAGTCATTTTTGTACAGCCATGCCTGATGGTTGTCGCAGGAACTTATATGCACTCCGTTTTCTTTGAGGAAACTTGTGTCAAGCGGAATGGCTTTTTGCGTAAAGGGGTTTATCGGTTTTTCAATCAAGCCCTTGAGCACGAGCGAGGGAGCATCCGCATTCGTCATAAAGCTGTCATTATCTACCAGAATGTCGCCCTCGGCGTAAAAGTCTTTGTACATAAGCAGGCAGTGATAGTGCCCTCGTCCCACATAGCGGCTTCCCTTGATGGCATTGTCCAGTTCCGGCGCAGATTCCATGTCTGGCTCGTGCCCCCAGCGTCCGTGGTCCGAAACGATGATGATCCTCGTGTTGTCGTAGGCGCCATTTTCTTTGAGATAATTGAGCCATGTTCCGATTCTTTTCATGGCTGCCATCTGGGTATGGTAGTCATCCGCCCCGCTGAAACGGGAGCTGCCCTTGTCTGTAATGCGCTTTGCTGGAACGTAATCAGGTGCCTGCATGAATGCAGAGCAATGGGCAAGCTCATTGACAATGCAGGTATAGGACCCCTTTTCCGTTTCTGCCACCGTGGTAAGCGTTGGAAGGAAGTCCAATGCGGCGTAGTTGTCGATGACATTCTGGAAGTCTGGCATATCTTCATTTGAGTTCCAGTACTTTCCTTTATAATAGACCGCCTCCCGCAGGAAGATGGGGACCGAGCGGAAGAATGAAAAGAAAAGCAGATTGCGCCGCAGGATGGCGGGGGTGTTGTCAATATGATTGCTGTTTTTTTCTGACATATACCAGCTGTCTGCATACGTGCCTATTGTTTTATATGCCTGTATTTCAGGGTAAGCGTCAAATGCCGTCAGATCTGGATAGATGCTATAGTTTCCCCAGGATGGGTCTGTCGTCACCGCCGTAAAGCCGAGGTTTTCTGTGAAGATGCGCGGCAGGAGGAGCTCCGCCTCGTTGTTTTTGTCTTTGAGAAGGACATCGCTTCTCTTGTTGATTTCTTCTGGTGTGTATTCATAGCCGCCGTATATTCCCGGCGCGCCCATCAAGGTATGACCGTTGAAAGAAATCGTATTATTATAGAAGACAAATCCCGAATAGGTGCCGCGGAGGTCGGGGCTTTCTTTTAGGATTTCTTCCATAAACTGCCCTTGGGCGGCATCGAGCATTATCAGGACCACATTTTGCTTGTTCTTTGAAAGCGTAAAAATCGGATGCAGCCCGCTCTGCCTGTCTTCCATGCTGTCTTTGTAAGCGCTGTATCGGGCAGATATGCTGATGCTGTTCCTCGCCGAGATGAATACTTCCGCAAGGCAGATAATGCAGATGCCGTACAGCAGAATCTTTTCCTTTTTGCGCACGAGAAGGAAGCAGATAAATCCCGCCAGCACAGCTAGAGCCGCTATGTTGGCAAAGGATACGGGGGATGCCGTTCTGAAATTGACCACATCCAAAAAGCGCAGTGCAGAGGAGATGTCTCCGTAGGGAAGCATGAAGCAATATGCATCTGCAAGCGCGCTGAGGCTTATGATGCTCAGCAAAACGGCAAGCAGGCTTTGAACCTTGCTGCTGAACAAAAAGTAAATGCAGAGCGGCCAAAACAAAAAGAAGCCGACTGCTTGACAAAGCGTTACCGGTATGTGGCCGAGCGGGTGGGGCACCGTAACTGTGGAAAAATCAATGGGAGACGATGCTATGAGCGAAGTGGGAATAGCAAGCCCCGTGAGGAAGAAAAGCAGGACACAGGAGGAAGCAAAAACAGCAAGCCGTATGCTGCTGTCTGCCAGAAGCGTGCGCGGTCCCTGTGCAAAGCGGACGCTGATTTTCTTCCGTATAAACGGCAGCAGAAAAATGACAAGGGTAATCGCCACAAAGCAGAATTTGTAGATAAGCGGCATAGCTATTTTGCTGGCGAATATGAGCAGCAACACGCATGCCGCGGACAGCACGCAGATGAAAAGCCAGAAAGCTTTGAGCGGATGCTTGAATTTATAGAAGATGTTTTTAATGAGGCTGCATATATTGTTCATCGTCCAATAGAGGACCAATCCGCTTGGCGATGAATAGAGAATCACAAGGAAAAGCAATGCCATGCCGTATATCTGGAGCTTCTCCTTTAGGGGATGCCCCTTCGTGTAGACCGCGCCTGCAACGATGTTTATGAGCGTCATCGCTATGGGCAGGACATTGATGGGAAAGCCGCCAAAATGAAACAGCGCGTCAGGCCTGCCCATATCCCTGATGAAGAAGAAATCCTCGCCCCTGATGGTTTCCAGATTGGAAAGAAACTGATAGGCGGCGATGAAAAAGGGAATCTGTATGAGCAGCCCGAATGAGGATCTGAGCGCCATCAGGGGCGTGTAGTGGTTTTCCTGATAGTAAGCGGCGGTCATCATATAGCGCTCGTCACCGCTAAAGGTCTTTTTTATTCTGTCCAAGCCGGGCTTGAGTCGCTTCTCTGTTTCCCTTTCGACTTTCTGCCAGTGCTCTGCAACTGCATAGAGGGGCAGGCAGAGCAGCGTCACCCCCACACTCACCCCGATGATGGCAAAGCCTTCATGCGGGGCAATTTTGTTGCAGAACATATAGATGAATTCAATGATGGTGTACAGCGGATAAATCGTAATGGTATAAAGCAGGGAAGCTATTCCGGTCATTCTGGTTTAACACACTCCTATGCTGTGCATATAGTCCCGCAGAACGGTGGTGAACCTTGCCATCTCTTCCGGGCGTATATCGCCCATATTGGCAATGCGGAACGTGTCGATGTTTCCCAGCTTGCCCGGGTAAATGGTAAAGCCAAAAGACTTTGCGTAGTCGTGCAGGGCGTCAAAACTGTATGCGGCTGTCTGCGGAATGAGTATGGCTGTGATGAAGTGGCTCTGATATGCTTCATCAACCAACATTTTGAGGCCTATTTCCTTTAATGCGTTTACAAGGATTTGCCAGCACTCGGTAAAGCGGGCAAAGCGATTGGCTATGCCTTCCTGCTTTGTTTCAATGATTGCCTGCCTGAGCGCGTAGAATGTCTGGACGGGCGGCGTAAAGCGAGTCTGTTTTGTTTCCAGAAAATAGCGGTACTGGTCATATAGATTCAGATAGTAGTTGCGCATGGGCCAATCCTTCTGTTTTTCCAATTCGCTCTTGCGGCAGACGACAAAGCCAATGCCCGCCATGCCGCCGATGTGCTTGTTGGAAGTGCTTGAAGCAAAGTCTATGCCGAGAGCGTCAAGATCCATGGGCATACCGCCGTAGGCACTTACGGCATCCACAATCGTACAGAGTCCGTAGCGCTTTGCAAGCGGGCAGATTTTTTCAAGCGGGTTCAAAAGCCCTGTCGTCGTTTCATGGTAGACAATGGCGAAGGTGCTGTATTTTCCCGTCTTGAATTCTTCCTCCAGCTTTGCTATGTCTATGGGCTGATAGGTAGAGCTCTTGAAGACCGTCATATCTATGCCGTAGACCGACGCAATTTTTGCAAGGCGGTTGCCGTAGGAACCGTTGTCCACAACGAGCAGCTTGCCGTCAGGCGGCACGCAGGATGAAACCATAGCCTCGTCAGCCCCCGTGCCGGAGCAGCCGAACATGACGCTGGTGTATAGCGCGGGGGCGGCGACAAAGCGAGTCAGCTCTGTGGCGGTCTCTTCCATGAGCTTGCCGAATTCAAGTTCCCGGGGGCAGATGTCCGCAACCACCTGTGCGTATTTTACGCTGTCGCTTGTGGTTGAAGGTCCCGGATTGAGCAGCACCTCCCTGCGCACTGCCTGGAGCTCTTCGTTTTCCTTTATGCGCGGGTACACGCGCTGTATTGCCCGCTCCAGCATGGACTCGTCATCCACTTCCGCCCAGGCGTAGTATTCCACCTTGCGTACAAAGACATTCTGCATTGCAGACTGCTTTGCAGCGGAAAGCGCCCTGAACACCTGTTCGTAGTCTATTTTTGCCGATGAAGGCTTGTTCTGCTCATAGTAAGCTACCATTGCCTGCAGGAACTCAGGTGAGACCTTTGAAATGCCCACCAGTTCGCCGGCAGGAGCGGGGATGTCAGCCTTGTTCTTGCTCACCTGTATCAAAATGCCGTCCTTGTCGGTGCCGAGGTAGACTTCATCCTTGCTGTTGGTGGCACCGCTTGCCAGAATGACATTGCGGCGGCTGTCGTTGTTCAGCACAAAGAGACCTGCGGCATCATAGATGAGGTCGCTTTCAAGCAGATAGCAGTCTGCTGTGACGAGGGGGGCACAGACAGCCAGCGTTCCCATACTGCTCGTTTCAGCATAGTGTTCGTTGCGCACGGTGGTGATGCAGGGATATTTTTTTGCCAGCCGCTCATACCATTCGCCGCAGTGCCCCGTGCCTATGATGATTTTTTCTACGCCGGCGGCTATGAGCTTCTTGACGGAGCGCTCGACGATGGGCATTCCGTCAATTTCTATAAAGCCTTTTGGCATAGCGTCGGTGCGTTTTCCAAAGCGGGAGCCAAGGCCTCCCGCCATAATGACAGCCTGTGTAATCATTTTATATACTCCATGAATGCCGTTTTGTTTTGAACGGGAGTGGTGGTAGGGCGTCCCAAATCCTTGCGCGCACCCTTCTTTATCTTTACTTCAATGAAGCTCAGCTTCTTTTCCGCATTGACGGACTCCAGCGCTTTGCAAAGCTCTTCCCTGCCTGTCACCGAGCAGACCCGTCCGTAGCCGCAGCTCTTCGCTATTCCGCACAGGTCGATTTTGCCGCCGACAGTGGGCTGACCTCCCACTGAATCGTGGGCGTTGTTGTTCAGCACGATGTGCACGTAGTTAGCGGGCTTACGGGAGCCTATGATCGCCATGCCGCCCAGATGCATAAGCGCCGCACCGTCTCCATCAAGGCAGTAGACGCTGCGCTCTTTCTTCTGCAGCGCAATGGAGAGGGCAATCTGTGAGGCGTGCCCCATGCTGCCCACCGTGAGGAAGTCCTTTTCGTGACCCATACCGTGCTTGACGCGCAGCTCAAAGAGCTCTCTGCTTGCCATGCCCGTCGTTGACACAAAGCAGGCGTCTTTGTCCGCGTTCAGAATGATTTCTTCAATGGCTTCCTCCCGCGTCATCTTTGCTTCCACAGGAATGGTCCGTTTGAGCGTATAAGAAGAAAAGGTTCCTTTCCTTGCGACGAATGCAAAAGCAGATTTGCGTTCTGCAATCTGTTTGTAGGCATAGGCCATCTGTGCCGCCAGTTTTTCCTCTGTCTCTGCCATGATAACGTAGGGAATCTGCATGGCATCGAGGAGCGAGCAGGTGCATTTACCCTGCTTGATGTGCTGCGGTTCGTCATGCACGCCGGGCTCGCCGCGCCAGCCGACAAGCAGCAGCAGGGGCACAGAATAGACTTCGGAGTCTGCAAGGGAAAGCAGGGGGTTCACTGTGTTTCCCAGACCCGAGTTCTGCATATACACCAGCGGGATTTTTCCCGTGGCAAAGTGATAGCCGGCAGCCAGACCCACTGCGTTGCCTTCGTTTGCGGCGATGATGTGTTTGTCCTCTGGCGCAGTATCTGTCACATAGGCGCAGAAATCCTTTAAAAGCGAGTCCGGCACGCCGATAAAGAAATCTGTCCCCTGCGCAATAAGCTGTTTATAGAAAAAATCTGTCTGTATCATTGTATCCCCTTATTTTGTTCCCGGAATCAATTCCAGAATTTGCTTTATGGGCATGCACAAATCGTTTACTTCAAGAGAGCGTTCCGCCTGCAGGATTGTTTCCGCGCATTTCTTCATCGCAGGGTAGGCAGCCCGCAGCAGGTGGTTTGCGTAGATGATGATGTTTGCCCCCCAGGAGGCAAGCTCGCTTTCCGTAAACTGGTTGTAAGTGGTGGGGACAAGCACCAAGGGAATGCTCGTGTACTCTTTGCGGAAACGGGTGCAGAATTCTTTGATGTCTGTCCCTTCCTTGTTCTTTGAGTGAATCATGATGCCGTCAGCCCCTGCCCGCACCGCGGCAAATGCTTTGCTTAGCGCCTCGTCTACAGAATAGCCTGCGATGATTTCTTCTATGCGGGCAATGATCATGAAATCCTTTGTTACCTGTGCCCGTTTTCCCGCGCTTATCTTTTCGCAGAATTCTTCCTCAGTTGCCAGCACCTGCTTTGCCTCGGTACCGAAGAGGGAGTTCTTTTTCAAGCCCTTTTTGTCTTCGATAATGACGGCGCTCACACCGTTGCGTTCGAGCGTGCGCACGGTAAAGACAAAGTGCTCGGGAATGCCGCCCGTATCGCCGTCATAGATGATGGGCTTAGTCGTGCATTCAAGCATATCGGTGAGGGACTGCATCCTCGTGGTCAGGTCTACCGCTTCAATGTCCGGCTTGCCCTTGTCCGTGGAGTCAGTGAGTGATGATGACCACATGCCGTCAAAGCTGTGCAAGCCGTCGTCTTTCATGACGGATGTGTTTTCCACAATCAGCCCGCTCAGTCCTGAATGCGCTTCCATGATGCGCACGATGGGCTTTGCCGCAATCAGGCGGCGCAATGCGGCGCGGCGCACATCCGGCGTTGTCCCTATGACTTTTGCGTTGTCCACGAGGGAAGAGGAATTGATACCCTGCGTATAGGGAATCTCTATGACCTGTCCGCCCCATTCCTTCATCGCCTCATAGACCTCTTCGCGGATTTTGCTCAGGTAGTTGCTTTTCCAGTCGTCACCGTGGATGATAAAGTCGGGCTTATATTTTTTCAAGTTTGGCACATAGCTCCATTCTTCCTGCGGCACAACCCTGCTCACGCCTTTCATGTTTTCCACCACCAGCTTCCGCTGTTCATAGCTCAGGTAGGGAAGCCGCTTGTGAGAGGCAATAGCCCTGTCCGTCAGGAGCCCCACGATAAGCTCGCCGTGCTTTGCTCCCTCATTGACGATATTGATGATGCCGGGGTGGATGATGTCCGCCGTCATGCCAAGATATACTGTAGCCATCTTATTTCTCCTGCTTTAGTGTTTGTACTGTCTTAATCATATAGTCTGCAACGAGTTTTCCCGCTTCTCCCTGATGCATCCACGCCTCTTTTTTTGCGTCCTGCCGGGCTTGGGCAAGCTCTGCGGAATCACTTATGCCCTGTATGACATGCTCTATGTCTGCAAACTGCTCGCGCTTTAGTTCCACGCCTATTTTCTTGAGTATCTCGAACTGCCACAATGGCTTGTGCAGGTCCCATGCATCGTAGGGCATGAGGTCCATCTCTGCGTTCACATAGATGGCGGGCTTGTCACAGAGGAAGATGTAGTCAAAGATGATGCCCGAGAAGTCGGAAATCATAATATCCGCTTTCTTCATTGAGAAAATATTTTCCCGCTCATAGTCCCAGACAATATTTTTTGCGTCTGCATAGTGCTGTTCCAGTGCGGAAAGCATATCCGCTTCCGATTTCTTTGACTGGGGATGCGGGCGTATGATGATCCGCCAGCCCGTTTTAACGAGCGGATCGAGCAGGTCTGTGCCATAGCGCTTTAAAAGCGCACTTTCCCCCCAGGAAGGCGACACAAGGACGGTGAACGGGTGCTCTTCTTCTGCCGGAATTGAGCGTATGCGTTCTGCCAGCACGTCGAGATATGTGCAGCCCACGGTGATTAAATCCTTTTTGGGAATGCCCCGTTGCTCTTCAAGCGCGCGCAGGTCTATGCCCTGATAGTCTCCCGTCAGCAGCACGGAGTCAAAGAAGTCCAGCCCAAAGAGGCGGTAGGTGGTGGCATCGTTGGGCATGTGGACAATATGGGAGTAGTGCGACACCTTCTTGCTCCGTTTGAGCTGATAGACCTGCAGTCCCGGAGTGGTCATCAGCACGAAATCGGCAGACAGAAGGTTGAGCCGTGCAAAAGCGGCATTCCCTTCGCCAATGTACTCAGGCTTTACGTGGCTGTAGTCTTGCTCAAAAACAGGGTCGTCTCTGGAAGACGTATAATAGCTTAAATCAAGCTGCCGCCTTTCAAATTCCTCCACGATGGGCTTGAACACGTTCCAGTACTGCTTGCCCTCATTGTAGATGACGTAGCTTTTGTGCGAGGAATCCTGAACAACGCCGTTCTTCTTGCCGGAGAAAAAGACCTTCAGTTTCAGCATGACTGCTTTTGCTAGGAAAAACAGCGTTGCCGCGGCCCCAATCAATATGGAAAAAAGCATGCTTCCCGTGCCGGGGTCGATATATAAAAAAGTGTTGTGCATCATAAAATCCAGTCCTCCTCACTGATTTTGTTTATCTTTTGGATCGAGCGGCGCCCAATTTTCTCTTTTAAAGATGCTGTCATGTACTGTGTACCACTCTGAATCTTTAATCTTAAAGCCATTGTTCACCGTCTTCCGCACGGCATTTGCCTGGCTGAATGAGATAATGCATTCATCCTCTTTTTCCTCCTTGTCCAACAGCCTGATTTCTTTGCCCGTGTAGGGATTGACAGGATGATCTACAAGACCGTCCAGCGCAATGGCAGGGGAGTCCGCATGGGTCATAAAGCTCATATCAGTCTCCAGAGGACCTGTCGCGCCGAAATCTTTTACCATCAGCAGGGGATTAAACCATTCAAGGTTGTGCGGCATGGAAACGGCATCATCGAAGAGCGATGAACGTTCCGCCGAACCATGGTCTGCAACAAGGATAATCCTCGTATTGTCATAGACTCCTTTGGCTTTGAGGAAATCAAGCCATTCGCCGATGCGTTTCAGCGAAGCCGCCATTGCGGAATAGGCTACTTTGTCCTTATAGATGCTTGTACCAAAATTCGTTATATGTTCCTGTGGCACATATTCCGGTGCCTGACAGAATGCGGTGTCATGGGTTGACTCATTGTCAATCAAGATAAAGCCCTGCTTGCTGCTGTCTGTGTCAGTCAGCTCTGGAAGATAATCCAGAACGGCATAGCGGTCTATGAAATCGGCATTGCTTTCTGCCCTCGAGCCTGGTAGCCACCAGTCTTCATAATGTATGGCAGAACGCATTATGTTGGGAACAATTCTGAATATGCTGAACCACAGCATATTCCGCTTTATGAGCCTGCTCTTTATGGGAATCTGCGTATAGTTGTGCTCCGCGTACCAGATATTGCTGTATTTGCCTGTCGCGCGGATGGCATGGATATCTTCATGCCCCTCAAAGGCCTTGTAGACGGGAGGACTGTCGTAATTTGGGTACGGCGGGTCAACAATGTCGCAGGTATAGCCCGCCTGCTCAAAAATAAGCGCAAGCATGCTCTCTGACTGATTGTGCTTTTCCACCATTGTGAGGTCTGGCTTGTGGTTCATCGCCCACGGTGTATATTCGTAGCCTCCATAGAGGGGCGGAGCGCCCTGTATGGTCCAGCGTCCGAAAGACACTGTGTTTGGATAGAATGTGAATCCTGTATATTGATCATAAAGCTCTGGTAATTCTTTGAAGATTTCCGGTGTAAAAAAGCCCATCGCTCTGTCCAGCATAAATAGAATAACGTTTTTCCCGTCCTTTGAAAGATGAAGAATGGGTTCCGTCTGTGCCATTTGCAACTGGGGAGGTTCTACCGTTTTAAATGTATTTCTAATTGTATAGACATTTACGAGGCTGAAAGCAAACAGCGTTATGCAGGTAATGCTCGAAGCTATATATAATATTTTCGTTTTCTGCTTGGCACAGAACAAGATAGCAAGAACAACTATGACTGCAATGACCAGCATATTGCACGCAAATTCCGCAAGACTCGGCTTAAAGCTCCTGTGCTCGGTAAACGTGAGATCCGCCTGTATAACGCCGTAGTTACCGGGAAACAGAAAGCAGTCTGCAAGGGCTATGAAAAGAAACGCACAGAAAGCAAAAGAAATAACAGCTTTTACTTTTTTATTGTACAGGACATAGATACAGAGTGGCCAAAAAATAAAGCAGCCGGTCGTCTGCAAAAGTGTATTATATAGAAAGAAAAATGGCGATGTATATCCGTCTACATAGCAGTATTCGGGGGTCGAGGAAGTCATAAGGAGTGTCGGGATAACCGCTCCCGTCAAAACTGCAAGTCCCACGGCAGAAACGAGAAACAGTGTTAATCGAAGCTTGTCATTGTCTACCAGTTCTTTCATAAAACGCTTGAAGAAATATTTTACAGTGGAGGATATAAGCGGCAGAGCAAGAATAAAAAGTGAAACCGTCAGTATTGCTGAAAAATATTTGAATTTTATTTTCAAAAAATAAGCATCAATTATAAGGACAGCAATACACACACCGATGTAGAATTTTCTCACTGGATTTTTGAGTTTGTAGAAAATATTCTTTATGAGAGAAAAAACATTGTTCATCGTCCAATAAAAGACTAGGCCGGATGGTGAGGAATAGAGGATGATGAGAAAAATGAGCGCCATACCAAAGAGCTGTAACTTTTCTTTAAGAGGAAAGCCTTTTGTATATACGATGCCCGCAATGATGTTTATTGCCGTCATAGCAAGCGGCAAGACGTTTAGGGGCACCCCTCCTATCCGCAATAGGGCATCCGGAGAGCCGAGGTCTTTTATGAACAAAAAGGAAGCCCCTGGCAGTTTTTCGCAGTGCGACAGGAAATTGTACGCCGCAATGAAAAAGGGAATCTGTATAAGCAGGCTGAACGAAGAACGCAGAGCCATAATGGGGCTGTAGTGATTTTCCCCATAGTATACGGAGGTCATCATATAGCGTTCATCGCCGCTGAAAGTCTTCTTTATCCTGTCGAGCCCCGGTTTCAGACGTTTTTCGGTATCGCGCTCAATTTCCTGCCAGCGCTCTGCTACTGCATAGAGAGGCAGGCAGAGCAGGGTGACTCCTATGCTGACACCGATGATCGCAATTCCCGACTGCCACCAGCACAGTTCATAGAACAGCTGAAAGATAAATTCGATGATCTGATACAGCGGATAAATAATTATTGTATAAAGAAAATGAGCCATTGCTATGTCCTTGCACTTTATAAGCCCTCATTATGCCACGCGAAAACATTAATATCAAGACCTGCCTTTGCTGTAATATGCCTTGTACCATGCCGCGAATTTTGCGAGTCCGGTGCTGAGGGGGGTGGCAGGCTTGAAATTGAAATCCCGCTCCAGATCGCTCTCATCGGCATAGGTCTGGTATACATCTCCTGCCTGCATGGGCAACAGTTCCCGCTTGCCGGGAGCGGAAATGATTTTCTCTTTCAGCAGGCAGTCCTCCAGCACATCGACAAAATGGGCAAGGCTTTCCGGCTTGTTGTTGCCGATATTATAGATTTTGTAGGGTGCTCCGTCCTCTGTCAGCGCGGGAGTCTTCTGCAGCACGTTTATAATGCCCGTCACAATATCATCTATGTAGGTAAAGTCTCGGTACATGTCGCCGTTGTTATAGAGCTGTATTGCCTCACCGCGCACAAGCCTGTCTGTAAACTTAAAATATGCCATGTCAGGCCGTCCCATGGGACCGTAGACCGTAAAGAAACGCAGTCCGGTAGAGGGAATTTGATAGAGCTTGGCGTAAGCATGGGCTATCAGCTCGTTGGATTTTTTTGTGGCGGCATAGAGGGAAACGGGATTGTCTACCTTGTCCTCTGTCGCGTATGGCACCTTTTTGTTTGTCCCGTAAACGCTTGAGGAGGAGGCAAACACGAGGTGCTCTACGGCGTGATGCCTGCACGCTTCTTCTATTGTATAAAAACCTATGATATTGCTGTGAATGTAGGTGTCGGGATGTGTGATTGAATAGCGCACCCCTGCCTGGGCGGCGAGGTTTACCACTATTGACGGCTTGTGGGCGGCAAAGAGCCCGTCCACAGCCTCTTTGTCTGCGATGTCAATCTTTGCAAAGTGAAAATTGTCATAAGTCGAAAGCTTTTTCAGCCGTTCTTCTTTGAGGCTTATGTCGTAATAATCTGTCAGGCAGTCTGCACCCACGATAGTGCAGGTGGAAAATGTTTCAAGAAGCCTGATGCACAGGTGGCAGCCAATAAAGCCCGCAGCCCCCGTCACCAGTATCGTTTTGTCATGTAAATCAAGCTTCGCCATGCCCTGATTATAGCAAAAGAATAAATAAAAGTATACAATCTGCTTATGAAATATGTATATGTGCTTGTTTCTTCTATAAATGATCTGTATTATGAGCAGGCGCTTATGTCCGTCTATTCGCTGCGGCTTCGGATGCCTCAGGCGGATATAGTTGTGCTTACGGACAACAGGACTGCGGCATCGCTTTCGGGCAAGCGCTCGCTGCTCAGAGACTATGCCTCAGAGCTTGTCAGCGTTGATTTTGCAGAGGATGTGCCCAATGTTGACCGCTCGCGGCTCATCAAGACAGCCATTCCCGATTATGTCCAAGGGAATTTCCTCTATATTGACTGCGATACCATCATTGCCGATGAACTTTCTTCTATAGAACAGTATCCATACAGCGTTGCCGGTGTACTTGACGGGCATGTGCTTCTTGACGAGCATGTGCACAGGGATTATTTTCTCAAACGCGATAAGAAGCTCGGCTTCCACGGCACAAAGGCTGCCGGCTTTAACTTTAACGGCGGGCTTGTCTTTGCCCGCGATACGCCTGAGGCAAAAGCCTTGTTCAAGGCGTGGAATGAGGCGTGGCAGTATTCAGCCTACCAAAAGCATGACAAGCA